>JARUKZ010000007.1 GCA_029688955.1 Chitinispirillales bacterium ANBcel5
CCGCCTTGTTTTGCCAAAGATTAGAAGGTTATCAAACATGTCGATACTGGCGGTCATTACTTCACAATCTTTGATGTTGTAGGATGATATTTCTTCTACGTTTTTAGGATCTATATGATGTACTCCTCCGGCTCCTGTCACTAAGATTAAAGTATTGTTGTCTGAAGTTAGCAATGCGGGCAGTTCTCTTTTTGTTGCTTCTCTCTTTAGCTGATCACGTAAATTTCTCATGGATAATTTGACGCCTTTTTCCACGACTACAAAGCGCCACCAAGTATAGGAGCGCATGCCAGGTTGCCCCCCTATAGGTCTTTTAAGCGTTTGAAGCAAGAATTGATCTGCCTGAGGCATAAAGAACAGATTGGCGCCAATGAAAGAACCAGCAATAGCCCCTACATTGCTTATGATTTTTTCTTTTGATATTGTAAACAAATTACTCCCACGGTCATAATACACCAAACCATCTTCAATAATCAGTGCATTGGCTCTTTCGGACCACACTACATCCGGTTCAAGGGTAAACCGGACCAATTTATCTCCATCCTGGAGATACCAATAGTTATCATCTGTTAGTATATCATTTCGTGTCCTGGGAGGACCCATTGGCAACAGCCAGTCGATCTCACCTTTGGCCCGACATTGCCCATTCATAAACCCATTTCTCTGATAATTCCCAAACCGCATGGGGTAACTCACGTGTGACTCCTTTGTTACGGTTTCTGCAGCATTTGTTGCACAGAATAAAAAAACAAGAGCTATACAGAAACTCAAATTGTTCTTTTTAAGTAGTAATTGCATGTACTCTATACCTTACGTTAAACTCGTTATTGTACCAATTCACAATAAAATCAAAATCCTCAGCATTGAATTCACTCGTGTCGCCTTCGTTACGTGCTTTATTAAAGAGGAAATCAGTTAGCAGGTTTTCCCAGTTTTCAAGCCAAGCACCTAAAGAAATTGTTTTTGTATCAGAATCGAAGACTATTGGATCATCATTACCGTCTCTGACTGCTATTGTGTAATTCGCCTGATTGTCAGCTGGAACAGGGTTGTTGTTATCGATAACATGAAAACCGGGCTTAAAATGAAGCAATACCCGATCTGAACCAGAATTATTTTCAGCAATATAAAATCGATTAATCTCTCCTAATGGTGGATCAATCCAGAATCGTAGATTCAATTGGTGCATCCAATCACCTTTGGACACATCATCCCAAGGCGGCATTTGGAAAATATCATTCACTGCATCAATGAACCGTATATTAAGGAGAGGCCGAACAACTAAAATCGCGTTAAAATCCTCTGCTCTGTTTTCATTTTGCATGCGGGTCTCATCTAAATGACGATACAGGTACACGTTTAATGTCCTGCCAGCCCCGTCGACATCCACAGTCGCCACCCTGGATGGTTGCCAGGGATTAGTGGGAAGATCGCTTGAACCATCCCTGAAATAAGTAATATGGTCTGATTCTTCACCACTTGCGCTATTATTGAGACGAAGCTCAAACTGTCTTCCATCCAGTAATGAATTTAGTTCACCGTCAGGTCTGGTAAGCTCATTAATCCAGGCGGTATACCGCCACACATACCTCATTCGTGGTGGTCCACAAAGGCCCATTTGACAGGTTGTATCATTGAAGACTGTAAATGGGTCTGATCCGTATATGCGTCGACCAAAATTTGCATTGTTTGGTGTGATACGAAACACCCAACCACTCTGCGGATCAGAAAACTCCTGTCCATTATCATCAATATAAGCATTCGCATACCCGAACTGTCCAAAAGCTGGCACCCACATATTCTCAACATTTTCAGAATAATCATCAGCCTGACCTGTTGCATGGCCTATTTCATGAGCGAATATGTTACACCCAAATGCTTCACCAAATTCATTAACTGGAAATTGAACACCCGGCGAATTAGCATAATAACTATTCTGATCATTGCATGACTCTTTCCATACAGACATAAGACTAAACGGCCTTTCACGACCATCTCCTGTATTTGCCCGGTTGGAGTAAAACCAATCCCCTTTATCGGTATTCATAACAAACGACAGTGTCATCGGTAAGCCGCCATGGCACCCCTTAAGAGCAGTAGAAAATTGTTGATCATTCAGCACATTGGGCATGTATTCGTCATCATGGAACACTTCTTGTGTGCTATGAATGAAATCGATTTCATTGGCTTCAAAAACAAATAGTGGTTTAATTATTCGATCGTTGCTCCCTGTTCTGACAGCCATGGTATAGTTCTTTTTGTTAAAATGTTCCATGGCCTGTTCCATGCCGATAGTTTTAAATGCATTAATTTCGTCATCTGTTGGAGGAGACTCATCATCTTCGTCACTGTCAGGGTCTGAATCAGTATCTTTAAGAATAAACGATGACCAGTAGATAACGAGGGCGGAGTAAGAGGTTTCACCATCAGCACCACAATCGTGAAAGTAATGAAGGTCGAAATCTCCGATGCCGGATGAATGTGCGATATCATCAATATAGGGCCACTCTGTATCCATAAAGCTCTTCCCGTAATGCACATCCTCATCATTTCTTACCGCTGCCCTCGCTCCTACGATATGCCCCTCATCAGGTTTGGTAGAATCACTCAACGTCGTTCTTTTACTCGTTACATCATAAAACTCACCGCAAAAAAGCACTGCCCGTAAGTTTTGCCGGGGATGCTTAAGATGGTTCTTAGCATTTCCTTCGGAGTCGGTTGAAAAACGAAAGATCGATCCGTCATGACGCTCCTGTTTTGCACCACCGGGTTTTGTACTGTAAAGCTTAAGTCTGCTGCTTTCAGAATCAAAACAGAGCATTCTTGCACGGGATTTTTTAGAAAAAGCTACCGGTGTACCACGGCTTCTGCGCAATTCAAATTCCTCCTGTGTGCCATCGGCTTCCGCACTTTGGTCACGAATCGTTCCCTGCTCAAGCGCATTATCCGTAAGAACTATATCATCCAGACAAAAAACAAGCGGTTTCTCCTCTCCCGTTTCCACCTTAATAAGCTCATTAAACACACCAGTCCTATCTTCAATTTTACAAAACCAATTTCGGCTGTCCCAGGCAGAAGGCAGGTCATAATAGCGCACCCGTTCACTGAGTGGCTTTTTGGCAAGCTCCTGGTGGTTTATCAGTGTGTCGGGTAGCGATTTATCTGCATCGGAAAACTTATGTACAATCATTGGATCAGACTCTTCATCTTCTGTGTAGATCCATCTGTTTTCAGTCTCGAAGGTAAAACGTATGTTTTCACCGCTGTCCTCTTCACCTATACCAAAAACCTTGAGGGTATAAACTCCTGACCCATCACTTTTACAGCACAGCTCACAGGGCTCTTCACCATTGCAGGCCTTTATCTGGAGCCCCTCAGGAACACTCATAAGCTCGTTACGAACTTTGTCAAAATAGACAAACCTCAGATAATACTCTTTAAAACTGGTGTCAGGGCACTGGTCACCAAACTCAATAACAACTCTTTCTGTATTGAGATCATCATATACCGGGTTCTCCACGCGGGTTACCTTTGTTGACCCCTCTGAGTGTTCAATGAGCTCCGGCGCTTTATCCTGGTCATAAAACATTAGCTCCACTCTGCGGTTCGCGGCATCATCACCGGCAATTCCCTCTATGGGGAAACTTTCGCCACAGGGATAGATCCCTTTTCCATTAAATCCATACACAAGAGATGGAAACGTCTCCACTCCTAATGCCTTACTTACCATCTTCTCCAGTATGCAACGAACGGTTTTAAACAACGCTTTCCATGTTTGCGTGCCGATCTCACCATCCACTGAAATATTCTGTCCAAATCTGTTGTTGTACTCTTTCTGAAACGACTTGATACCCGCGCTTGTCTTTGGTCCCGGTATTCCATCCACCTTACCGGGATCACAGGGCCAGCCATATCTGTTTCCCAGCACTTTTATAATTTGTTGGTAATCTACGGTTTGACTTCTTCTTTTTGTGATATCGTCCCAAACTGTTTCATCATCGTCCAGCAATGCTTTGAGGGCTTTGCAGCGGTCTTCTGAGAGCTTGAAGTTATACTCCTCATTCCCTTCAGTGCAGGTGTGTCCGAAAAGCACCACCTCCTTTTGAGGGTTATCAGAGGCAAAACCGAATGTGGAGAGGATAGATTTTATTAATATGCAACTGTCATCTATGCAGGGTACCGCGCTGTCGTAATTGAAAAGAGCAGAGGGGAGCTTTATATAATCGCAGCGCAAGTCTTTTATCCAGGGCATTTCAAGCGGAGGGCTGTCGATGGTGTTTTCACCTCGCGAGTGGGTGATGTTCTTAATGGTATAGGTGCAGGGAGTATTTGGGTCTTCTTTGCAGGCGTTGTGATGAGCAAGGTTCATATACCAGAGATGTTCTATCTCCATAAGAGCTGTGCCGTCATCTTCAATAAACCCCTCAATGACCTGTGCTAAATCCTCCTCATTGCCATCAAAGGTGCAAAAGAGTTTACCTCTTATTTTGGCACGAATGGTTTCCTTTAGATACTCCGCTTTTACCTCAAGAAAGCACTGTTCATTATACTTAAATCCCTTTGGGCCAGGTTTCCACTGTGCAGAAATAAGCCGCACTTCTGGTTCGTGGTCTTCATCTGGTTGGCGCTCTGATTCATCTATACCAGTGACAAATTTAGGAGTTTCATCTTCAGTGTCTTCCTGCCGCACCCGTGTTGTTTCCCTTTTCAGGGGTTTTGGCGCAACACTCCAGTCAAGATCTGAGTGATTCATGGGATGGTAAGTTCCTTTGTGCTGTATTGATGGTTGGTGCGATCTTATTACAATATATAACAGGTGATTTGTGTAGAGCAATGGGGGAGGGGAGATTCACCGCGAAGGTCCAAAGGTCGCTAAGCATAGAAATGGTTATGAAAAGAGAAGGGATAATGTATGGGGGAGTTGCTAACAATTGAAAAGCTGTCTTAAATAGTCAGTACATTGGTCCATCTCACGCTATGCAGAAAGTGCATAGAACCCCCAATCTCTTCATCATTTTTTATTTTTCTACCAATTCCAACTCTTCCTTTGCGCCTTTGCGGTGAGCATCTTAAAGGTGTTTAAGAGAATTTACCCCATCCATCCTTATCCACTACTGGCGGGGCGCTAATTAGAGCACCCACTTGTCGATACTGGCGGTCATTGCTCCACAATCTATCAGCGACTGATTAAGCGGCTTTTTATTAAGTCACTTTTGTTCAGATTGTGTAGCTTTTCCATGTAGTGTACCCGGTTGTTGTTAGGGTTAATGGCTGAAAAAATCAGCAGTTAAGTATTTTCAATAATCCTGTCAAACATCTTATTCAAGTTTTCATCTACTACACACATTTGCGGGTTATCGTTGTAAAAATCGATTATTTCACCTGCCCCCTGAGAAAGCGGTATTTGAGCTTTGAATTCAGGGACCAGTGCTTTAATTTTTGAATTATCGAAGATCATACTATGAGTTTTATCCCCCAGAAGACTGTCTCCCATATCCTTATTGTACTGAGCGATTATATGGGAAGGAACAAAGTGTGTGTTTAGTTCAGTGCCAATAGCATCTGCAAATGTCTTGTATATTTGAAACCAGCTTAACCAATGATCAGATGTGATATGGTATGTTTCGCCAATAGCTTCTTTTCTTCCCAGAAGACCAGCAAACCCCTGTGCGAAATCTTTGCTGTGAGTGAGAGTCCATACAGATGATCCATCACCATGTATAACGACTTTTTTACCCCTTTTTATGCGGTCAAAAACCGTATAACCACCTTCAAACGGCAGCAGTGTTCTGTCGTAGGTGTGTGATGGTCTGACAATGGTGAATGGGAAACCATTGTTCTTTAGTTCTTCCTGTAATATGTTTTCACAGGCAATTTTGTTTCTTGAATACTCCCAGAAAGGATTGTAAAGAGGGGTGTCTTCTGTGACAGGAAGCGACTCTGGAGGGGTTTGGTAAGCCGAGGCAGAACTAATAAAAATGAATTGATCACATTTACCTTTAAAAATATCTATATCGCTTAAGATATGATCTGTTGTAAAAGCAACCCAATCGACTACAGCATCGAAATGGTGATCTTTTAACACTTCTTTAACTCTTTTCGTATCTGCACGAATATCACAGGTAATGTTTGTAACTCCCTTTACAGGTCTTAACTGGCAACTTTTTCCGCGTGTAAGATGATACACTTCATACCCCTTACTTATTGCGGCTTTACTGCATTCAGAGCTTATAATTCCTGTTCCACCTATAAAAAGTATCTTTGTCATGGTTAGTTCTCCATTTTATAATTCAATTTCAGATTAAAGATGTAGTAAAAGAGGTAATAGTATGAGGTATATGCTCTTTGTTGGTATATTAACTTATAATGAAAATGTTCGGTCAAGATCGTATTTGGAATATGCTCTGAATGCAAGTTGTGTTTCAGATTCCAAAATACCATCAACTTTGAGTATCTTCTCGGTGACCAGGTCTGAAAGTTGCTCAGTATTCTTAACCCAAACAATTGCAGTAATATCGTATTTTCCAGCCACAGAGTAAGCCTCTCTTACACCATCTATTGCTGCAAGCTTTGATGCCACTTCATTAACTTTATCCTGTTTTACCTTTAAAAGAATTATCGCAGTAATCATATGATTTTTCCAGTATTCATTAGCTTAAAAAAAATACACCTGGTTAATTATAGTATAAAATGTGCTTTTTTAAAACAGTTTGCAAGCATTATGTGTTCATCTGAGTACAATTAGCGCTCAGTACCAGAGCTGAATTCTAAGGACTACTTCCTTATGCTCGTTGAAGATAAAGGGAAACGCTGGTAACCTGGTCAGGGGTAAGCTGTTTTCAAACGCTTCACTCACCGGACCAGATGATGGTATGTTTCATAACCGCTAACTAAAAAAGAATACCACAATACCCTTGACCTTAAGAATTTGCATGTTTATATTTAAAAGGCACTTTGAAAAAAGGGTAGTTTTACTCTCATATTATTCTCTCTCATAGTAATCCATTTTATATAATCTCTGAAATTTATTACTTGTGTTTAAATTTTCCTCACCTTTCTCGAAAGGAACCAATGTGAGTAAAATCAAAACTGAACATGTATTTACATCAGAATCAGTTAGTGAAGGGCATCCGGATAAAATGTGTGATCAAATCTCCGATGCGGTTTTGGATGCCTGTCTCAAGAGAGATCCACACAGTAGAGTAGCCTGCGAAACCCTTGTAGGTGATAATGTAGTGATGAATGCAGGAGAAATTACCTGCTGTGACTGGGATTCAATTAATTCAGAACAGGTTGCCCGTGATGTTGTGAAACAGATTGGTTATGATCATGAAGCGTTGAAGTTTTGGCATGAGTCCTTTGAATATATCTCCCGTATCCATGGGCAATCTCCGGACATAAGTCAGGGGGTTACACAAGGACAGGGATTGTTTAAGGAACAGGGCGCCGGGGACCAGGGTATGATGTTTGGGTATGCCACGGATGAAACGCCGGAGTTGATGCCCACCCCGATTGCATACAGCCAGCGTCTCCTCAGTGATTTGGTAAAGAAACGCAAAGATGGTACTATTCCATATCTTCGCCCCGACTCAAAATCACAGGTCTCCGTTCGTTATAATGGCGGTAAACCAGTGGAAATAACCAACGTTGTCATATCACATCAAACCGATGATGTTTCTCTGGATAAGATCCGCAATGATATCATAGAGCAAGTACAGCAGGTTCTTGGTCCAACGGGGTTATTAAACGATCGCACAGAGTATTATGTGAACCCCACTGGTGCGTTTGTGCTTGGAGGGCCGTTTGCAGATTCGGGGCTAACCGGCCGGAAAATTATTGTTGACACGTACGGCGGTGTTGGAAGTCATGGAGGCGGAGCATTCAGCGGCAAGGATCCCTCAAAGGTGGATCGTTCCGCAGCATATTTCTGCCGGTATGTCTCTAAAAACATTGTTGCTGCCGGACTGGCACATAAATGCGAAATACAGGTAGCATATGCCATAGGGGTTTCAAAGCCGCTTAGTATAAATATTGAAACATACGGAACCGGTGTTATTGAAGACATAGATTTGCAGCGCATTCTGGAAAGCGGCGAGGTGTTTGATTTCCGTCCTGCTGCTATCATCGAAAAATTGAACCTTACCAGACCACAGGGATGGTCATATCAGCAAACCTCAATGAATGGCCATTTCGGTCACGACCATTTTCCCTGGGAAAAAACTGATATGGTTGATGAGCTGAAAAGTGCTGTCGGTGAGGCGGCATTAAACGAGAAGCAAGAACCAGTGCTGTAACCAGTAGAGGAGCAAAACTTTATGGAACAAGAGAAAATAATTGATGTCGCGGGGATCGGTTCACCTATAATAGATCTCCTTGCTCACGTTCCCGACAGTTTTATTGAAGAACTGGGTGCAACTAAAGGCGGTATGGAGCTTGTTATGGAGCAGGAGCTGAAAGATATCTTGCAAAAGCTTCCAGCAGAAGCGGTTTGTGCTCCCGGAGGTGCAGCAGCAAACACCACATTTGTGCTGACTCAACTGGGGCTTAAAACCTCCTTTATGGGTATGTTGGGCCGTGATTCCCTGGGGGAATACTATTTGGAGAACTTTCAAAATATAGGTGGTGAGTGTTGTCATTTCAGGCATTCAGAAGACCATCCTACCGCTCAATGTATAAGTCTTATCACTCCTGATGCTGAGCGTACTATGCGTACTCACTTGGGAGCTGCTGCGCTTTTTGAGCATCATCCCATTACTGCTGCTGATTTCAGCCAAATCAAGCACGTACACATCGAAGGCTATCTGCTGTTCAATGCTGATTTAATTCAGAAAATTCTCTTTTGCGCAAAACAGGCCCAGTGCACGATAAGTCTGGATCTGGGGTCCTTTGAAGTAGTTAATGCCTCAAGGGAATTGCTCAGAGAGCTATTGAAGGAATATGTTGATATAGTGTTTGCAAATGAGTTGGAAGCAGAAGCTTTTGCCGGGACAACTGATATGGATTCTGCTCTTGAAACACTGTTTGAATACTGTGCGATTGCTGCAGTTAAACTCGGCAGTAAAGGTGCAATGGTGAAAAACTCCGAAATCAAACATTGGATCGATCCGGTTGTAACCGAAAACGTCGTTGATACCACTGGTGCAGGTGATCTTTGGGCAGCAGGTTTTCTGTACGGATTTGTTCAAGGGCACTCACTTGAAACCTGCGGCAGAATGGGGGCGGTGATCGGGTCGCATGCAGTACGTCATCTTGGCAGCAGTCTGACCAGGGAATCATGGGAACAATTAAATGAAGAATTTTTTGAACTCACTGTCTAACAGGAGGTTATATGGTAGAAACACAGCAGCTAGATTATAAAGTGAAGGATTTGTCACTTGCCGAATTTGGCAGAAAAGAAATTGAAATAGCAGAAAAAGAGATGCCGGGATTGATGGCTACACGTGAAAAATATGGTCACCAAAAGCCTCTTGAAGGGGTACGTATCAGCGGCAGTCTTCATATGACAATACAAACTGCAGTTCTTATAGAGACACTGGCAGAACTTGGAGCCGATATACGGTGGGCATCCTGTAACATCTTTTCAACCCAAGATCATGCTGCTGCAGCCATTGCTTTAACGGGGATTCCGGTTTTTGCATGGAAAGGGGAAACGCTTGAGGAATACTGGTGGTGCACCAGACAGGCGCTCACCTGGCCGGATGGAAAGGGACCGCAGCTTATTGTTGATGATGGGGGAGATGCAACACTTCTGGTACACCGGGGCTACGAGGCTGAAAATAATCCCTCTGTTTTGGATGAACCCACCGATAATAAAGAAGAGGCCATTCAAAATGAGCTGTTGCGCGAATTGCTTTCAAAAAATCCACAATTTTGGCATGCTGTTATTGAAGAGTTGCGTGGTGTTTCTGAGGAAACCACAACAGGTGTTAATCGCCTATACGAAATGGAAAAAAATGGTTCTCTTCTCGTACCTGCCATTAATGTTAATGATTCGGTCACTAAAAGTAAATTTGATAACATTTACGGCTGTCGGGAATCACTGGTTGATGGGATAAAGCGTGCAACAGATGTCATGATTTCAGGGAAAGTAGCCCTGGTTTGTGGGTTCGGTGATGTAGGGAAAGGCTCTGCGCAATCACTACAAGGGCAGAAAGCTCAGGTGTGGGTATCTGAAATAGACCCAATCTGTGCCCTTCAGGCATCAATGTCGGGATATAAGGTTACAACTGTTGAAAACGCCCTTACTCATGCTGATATATACGTAACTACAACCGGAAATAGAGATGTTATTACTGCAGAGCATATGTCTAAAATGAAAGATCAGGCAATTGTATGTAACATCGGTCATTTCGATAATGAAATTCAAGTTGAACAACTGAATGCATGGCCGGGTATTGAACGTATCACAATCAAACCACAGGTAGATAAATATATTTTTCCCGATGGACATGCGATTTATCTGCTTGCGGAGGGGCGACTGGTAAATCTGGGATGTGCTACCGGACATCCATCTTTTGTCATGTCAAACTCATTCACAAATCAGACGCTTGCTCAAATCGATTTATGGCAAAATAAACGGGATGTGGGGGTATACCGGCTTCCAAAACATCTGGATGAAGAAGTCGCTCGTCTGCATCTGGAGAAAATAGGGGCTGAACTGACTGAACTGAGCAATGAACAGGCAGACTATATCGGGGTACCCAAAAACGGACCATACAAATCCGAACATTATCGCTATTAAAGTCAAAAAACGAAAGAGGAGTTATGAGTATAGAGACAGAAGAATCACTTGAACAATCTTTCGGAAATGATCCCACAAAGGTGCGTGATACTCACCATTATAAAGATGAGTATGTTAATAGTTTCGTCGATAAATGGGACAACCTTATTGGTTGGAAAAACCGTGAGCTATCTGAGGGTGATTTTTTCATAAAGACATTGCGCCGACACGGGGCCAGAAAAATACTTGACGTTGCTACGGGGACAGGATTTCATTCGATTCGGTTGCTTAAAGCAGGATTTGATGTTGTCAGTGCTGACGGTTCACCTGTCATGCTGGCAAAAGCATTTGAAAACGGAGTAAAAAACGGATATATTCTGCGTACGGTCCAGGCTGACTGGCGCTTTCTCAACCGGGATATACATGGTGAATATGATGCTATCATTTGCCTTGGCAACTCCTTCACTCATCTGTTTGATGAAAACGACCGGCGTAAGGCATTGGCTGAATACTACGCAATGCTTAAACATGATGGAATTTTAATTATCGATCAGCGAAACTATGATGCTATCCTGGATAACGGCTATTCAAGCAAACATACCTATTATTATTGTGGTGATAATGTAAAGGTAGAACCTGAATATGTTGACTCCGGTTTGGCCAGGTTTAAATACATTTTTCCGGAAGAAACTCATTTTCATTTAAATATGTTTCCTTTGAGAAAAAAGTATATGCACCGCCTCTTAAAAGAGGTAGGGTTTCAAAATGTTGAGACATATGGCGATTTTCAGGAAACGTATCACGATCATGAGCCTGACTTTTTCATTCATGTCGTTGAAAAAAAATATAAACCCTGCGGGGAATCAGTACCCCCAGAGTTGTGTGAAGCCACCAACATTGCGCGGGATTATTACAATAGTGGTGATGCTGATAACTATTATTGCACTATATGGGGTGGCGAGGACATTCATATTGGACTCTACAACAATGAAAGCGAAGATGTTGCCACCGCCAGCAGTAGAACCGTTGATAAGATGTTTTCGCTATTAAAGGGCATCGATTCCAAAAGCCGTGTGCTGGATATAGGCGCCGGGTATGGTGGGGCTGCAAGGGCAATTGCCAAAAAGGCGGGATGCTCAGTATCGGCACTCAACCTCAGTGAAAAAGAAAACCAACGTGACAGAGAAATGAATCGCCAACAGGGTTTGGATAAACTTGTAACTGTTATTGATGGCAGTTTTGAAAGTATCCCTTTTCCTGATAATAGTTTCGATGTCGTGTGGTCACAGGATGCCATTCTCCACAGTGGAAACAGAGAGCAGGTTATTGCAGAGGTCAGCCGTGTACTTAAAGCTGGAGGACAGTTTATTTTCACCGATCCTATGATGGTTGATGACTGTTCTGATGACGTACTTAAGCCTATTTTAGAGCGTATACATTTGGAAACCCTCGGTTCACCGGGCTTTTATCGGAAGACCTGCAGTGCTTATGGGCTCAACGAAATTAAATTTCACGATCTTTCTGAATACCTTCCAATTCATTACCAGCGAATTCTGGAAGAAACTGAAGCACATGAAGAAACTCTTAAAAAGACGGTTAGCACAGAATATATCCAGAAAATGAAAAAAGGACTGAAACATTGGATTGATGGAGGTAAAAAGGGATATCTGACCTGGGGAATATTTCACTTTTCAAAAGAATGAAATGAGTGCATTTTTTAGCGTTATCCACTTTAAATAGTGCAATCTCCAGCACTCAAAGTTGCAATAACTCGGGGGAAACGATTTCTTTTGTTTTCCCCGAATTTTAGTATTACCCCAAATAATTGGTGACCGCCCAAAAAAAGGGGTATATTATACCAGTTTGCGGGGGATTGTGATATGCTTATTTTTACTAAACACACGTTCATCTTTTTCGAACGCATCCAGTTGTGTGTGTAAATAGAAATTTTTTCTGTCACAGGTAAGAACTGTTTTTGTTCTGGTGTGAACATGCCAATTTCCCCGGCGCATCCCCCGTTCCCAAATTGTTTCACCGGTTGCAGAGTCGAAAGAGTCGCTGGTTACCATGTACTTTTCCACCGATTTTTGGTTCATGGTCATGCCAATGTCATCTAAAACCCAGACACCGTCATCCTTGATAACCTCAAGGGTGTCAATTTCAGTTGCAAGGTCGCGAATTACCCTCCAGTTTGATTCTCCTGCATGTATTTGAGTGGTTGGTGAGTGTGGAGCGGATTCCGGTGGTTCAAAGGTACGAAGTTGATTATCGCCAAGATTTTCAGGCCGGACCGGTAGCTTTAGCATCGAATGAGCCGGATAGATGGTTAGCATCGATGGATGGGGAGGAAGCCATGCAAGGGGCCAGTAGGATGAGGATATTGAGAGACGAATCTTGTGTCCTACTGGAAACGACTGAGCAATACCGTTTAGATCAACACAGACATCGACTGGTTCGTCCGGAGGTAATTTGACCGGATGTTCATTACCTGTGCGATGTGTCAGATTTAATACACCATAAGTCACTCTGTTCGCCTTGCCATCAGGTGCCACATCAGAGATGCGGGCTGCTACCATTGCCACCGGTTCACTTGATTTCAGGCGCAAACATAGTTTTACTCTTCCAAGAATTTCCACTTTTTCCTCCAGCGGTGCTGTTTCGAAGACAAGTGCCCCGCCATCTTCATCACGTTGATCACCAGGAAGATCAGGAGTGGCGCTGTAAGAGCACCACTTTCCCGCAAAATGTCCTACCGTGGAGGGTGACTGAATAGTCAGAGGAGAAGAATCAAGTGCCTGTGCACTCCGGAGCAGTCGTTTGTTTCCGTCAAGAAGAAAATTTATAACGGAGACATTTTCAGAGGGCCATTGGTCCTCGGCCACCCATCTTCCGGGGCGTTTGTGATATCTTGCCGCAGGCGCTATGCTATCAAGCATCCACACCCTGAGCCGAGGCTCTTCAGCCAGTCCGTTGTTCTTTCCTTTAAGCCAATAATCCCACCAACGAACCGATTCCTGTAGAAAACCAATGGCCGGCCCCGGTACCCCAAGGTGGGGATAGAGATGACTCCAGGGGCCGATAAGCCCATAAGCGGGAGCATGAGAAAGCCCCTGAACAAGGCGAAAAACCGCGTTTGAGTAACCATCAGCCCATCCGCTGGCAGCAAGCACAGGGATCTGTATTTTGCTGAAATCCTCACAAACCGATCCATGCTTCCAGTAAGAATCACGGTGTTGATGATGCAGCCACTGTTCGAGCCATACTTCATCGTGCTCCAGTCGCTTAAGCCACATAGAACGCCAGCGCTCACCCACGATTTCAGGATCTGGCGGGCTGGAATTGTAGGCGAACATGGTGGCTGCCCAACTTAAATTGTCACCCAGAAGACATCCCCCCATATAGTGAACATCGTCAGCATAACGATCGTCGGTGGAACACAAAGAGATAATCGCTTTAAGTGAGGGGGGCTGAAGCGAGGCTATTTGCAGTCCATTGAATCCTCCCCAGGAAATACCAATCATCCCGGTACTTCCATTACACCAGGGTTGTTCGGCAATCCACTCCAGTGCTGCACAGCCGTCCTCCAGTTCCTGTGGAAGATACTCGTCCAAAAGTATCCCTTCGGATTCTCCGC
Source organism: Chitinispirillales bacterium ANBcel5 (assembly GCA_029688955.1). Lineage (NCBI taxonomy): Bacteria > Pseudomonadati > Fibrobacterota > Chitinispirillia > Chitinispirillales > Chitinispirillaceae > Cellulosispirillum > Cellulosispirillum alkaliphilum. Next base: position 14,355 of record JARUKZ010000007.1, read on the forward strand.
TTCCTCTGATATCCAGGCGTACCGATGCATATCCGTGGCCTGCAAAATAGGCATGAATACCGGTATCACGCTGGCGCATGTAGTCCCGTTTGCGGTAAGGGGTATATTCTACAATTGCCGGAACCGGATTACTTTCGGCATCTTCAGGAAGGAAAATACGGGCGGCAAGATTGACTCCATCGCGCATTTTTATCCACTGGTTTTCTATACATCGGATATTATGGGGCAAATCTGAAACATATCGCACAACTATACCTCCGGATTAGGATCATCATTTTACATCTTCGATATAGTAAGGAAGAGAGTCGAGAATGCGGATATATTTTTGGAGCAGCTCTTCACGGCTTCCTGCGCTCAGATATACAATACCAAGACAATAGCTGTAACTGTCCTGACCTTTAAGATCAGAAAGCCGCACCCCTTCGGGAGCATCCCAGAAAATTATAGAATCAGATACCTGTTCCTGAACTCGCTCTATCTCTTCACGGGTGGGTGCTCGTAAAACAGTTCCATCGCTGAAGTGTCGGAAATAACACTTTGCAGATACCGCCGCATCACCCTGGCGATAGGGGACATCAGGTTTGCGCCCCAAGCCAAGATCTACCATTACTTTGAGATTTGACATACCATCAACACGCTTGTAACATTCCGCATGAGACTGAGAAATACGCGGGTTAACCTCCAGAAGCCACAGGTGATCGTCCTTTTTATCATAATAGAACTCGATATTGAAAGCCTGATTGTCATAACCCAGTTTGTTCATAACCGTGGTCCCGAGCGAGATGATGCGTTTTTTCACCTGATCTGGTAGTCGAGAGGGGTATTCGTAGCGAAAAAAAGAGGAAAGATGTGTATAGTTAATGGAATCCACAACGCCGTAGGGGTAAACCTCTCCATTGTGAACGTATCCTGAAAGTGTGCACTGCGAATCGGTGGCGATTTCCTTCTCTATTATACACCACATCCCATCGATGCCCATGACCTCCGGGGGTAATGTGATATGTTGAAGCGCTTGATTGAACGGCTCACCATAGCGGTGAATTTCATGCTGCATTTTTTCAATAGCGTAAAAAAAATCTTTCTCACTTGTAACTCTCAGCGCAAGTTGAGAGGCTACAGACTTAACCGGTTTGATCCAAAAGGGAAAACTGATTTCAAGATCATTCAGGGGGTTATCGGAAAAAGGGTTAAGTGCCTGAAACTGGGGAGTGTTTTCGGGAATAACCTCCATATGCGCACAACGGCTCCAGTATTTGTGCTCGCAATGAATCACACTCTCAAGAGATGCTCCCGGAAGACGGAGTTGCCGTTTAAACCACGCAGCAAGACATGTTGAGGGATAATCCCACCATGATATAACCGCATCAGGAGTAATACCCCATTCTTCAATACGATGTTCACCCAGCCTTCGCAGGGCTTCGAATTCCCCAAATCCTTTTTCGTGTGCTTCCTTGTAGCTGATAAGACAGTGATAGTCGATTTCATCGGCTCCCTGAATCTCACGGAGTCTCTGGGCATTGAAAGGGTCTATTCCAATGACAAAAACTTGTTTTTTCATCCGCTTTCCCCTGAGTCAGCTTTAAAGCTGGTAAATGTGGATAACTTACAGCTCTGTAAGTGATTCTGCTTAGTACTTCAGAGTAAAAACAAAACCTATGCCAATATTCATGCAGGGGTGAACGCACGGCACCTGGACTATGAACTATACCTCATAACCCCAATACTGTTCATAAAAGATGAGACTTAAGGCACCCGGCTCTATTCACCTGCCCTCTCCAAAATATTCTAACAATGCTGTTTACAAAACCGATCAAACAGCCTTGTTTCATTTATTAACTTTTGTAAAAGGATTAAGGCGCAAAGGAAAAAAATGGTTAGGAAAAAAGAAGGGGTAATTGGATGGTGTGATGCCTGTATGAAAAGGGTAGTACTTTGTGTCGTTGTGGTGAGCTCCTCTAGATCGATCTGAACCCTTAAATCGGTATATGCTAGGGCTGTAGTAGAAAGTGCAGAATAGTAAGCAGGGGCCTAAAAACAAAAAAAACCCTCAAATCTGCTCATTTAGGGCAATTTTGAGGGTCTAATCTATGGTACCGCTACGGGGAATCGAACCCCGGTTTGATGGCTGAGAACCACCCGTCCTGGTCCACTAGACGATAGCGGCAAAACTTTTCTAACAACAAAAAAATGGCTGGGGTGCAAGGATTCGAACCTCGATAGCTGGAACCAGAATCCAGAGTCCTGCCATTGGACGACACCCCAGTTAATTTTGACCTATAAAATATATCTATGGACCATTACAGGCAAGAAAAAACCAACAAAAATGATGTACATAAATGAGGATAGTTATAGCACCGGAACAGCTGTATTAGTTACGTTCGGGTAAAAAGATCTGCACATTATTTATGAATCGCTTTTTTTGACGCCCAGCTCATTGAGCAGCTTATCTGCAAATGAATCCATAAACTCTTCAGAATCATAGAATCCATTCTCAATTTTCTCTCTGACCTCGGCAATCTTTTCAGCCCGCACCTCGGGTTGAGAGGAGAGAGTCGCTGCGATAGTTTCCATCTGTGCTTTAGTTTCACTGAGCCTTTGTCCCTTTGCCGAAATTGTTGGGCTGTCGGGATTCGTTTTGACTTTTTCTCTTTGTTTCTCCGTTTTCCGAGAATCTTCAACTTTTTTAAACTCAGCCCCTAAAGATTGAGATGCCGCACTAATACGCATTTAAATCACCACCTTTCTATCATCCCTAATAGCTTTATCGGCAGTTTGGACCAATACTTTATAGAAAAATAAAAAGTCTTCCGCCCTTAATCTGTTTTTACCCAATTACACCTATCATATCGAACATTGGCAGATACATTGAAACCAAAATTCCACCTATGACAGCACCCATAACCACAATCATAATTGGCTCAATTACAGAGGTTAATGCTTCAACTGCTGCGTCTACCTCTTCTTCATAGAACTGTGAAACTTTCATCAACATCTCCGAAAGGTCTCCGGTTTTTTCCCCCACGGAAATCATGTGTATAACCATAGGAGGGAAAACACCGGTTTCCTTTAAAGGTTCAGCGATGGTGTGTCCTCCTGTGATTCGCTCCAGAGTCTTTTTAATACCAAGTTCAAGAACTCTGTTGCCGGATGTTTTTGCGGTAATAGAGAGTGCATCGATAATGGTTACTCCACTGGAGAGCAGAGTTGAAAGCGTTTGTGAGAATCTGCCTACAGCGCTTTTACGTTCCAGATCACCAAGGATGGGTAATTTCAGTTTTACCGCATCAATTCGCAGCCTGCCATCTTCGGTTTTGTAGTAGTACATCAATCCCACAACCAACCCGATAATTCCCAGTATCATAAAGATAATGTAGCTTTGCAAAAATTCAGAAATACTCATAACAATTTGTGTTGGTAGCGGCAGTTCACCTCCCATATCTACAAACATCTGTGCAAATGTTGGTACCACCCAGGTAAGCATAGCCGCAGTTGCTCCAACAGCCACGACAAGAACAATAATAGGGTAGGTCATAGCTCCTTTAATCTTTCTTCTCAAAGCTTCAGCCTTCTCCTGGTAATCAGCAAGACGGTTGAGGACTGAATCAAGATTACCGGAGGCTTCACCAGAGGCTACCATGTTACAGTACAGGCTGTTGAATGCCTTAGGGTGCTTTGACATGGCGTCTGCAAGAGTATTACCGCCTTGAATATCGCCTGATACCTGCTTTATTATCTGAGCCAGAAGTTTATTTTCTGTCTGGGATGCAAGAATGTCCAAACATTGCACAAGCGGTAGCCCAGCAGAAGTCATGGCTGAGAACTGACGGGTAAAACGAGATATATCCTTCAGTTTGATTGAACTAATGTTTAAAGAAATGTTTGCACCCTTGGCCTTAACAGAAACAGGACGAAGTCTTTTTTTACGCAAAAGACTTATGACTTCCTCCTTGCTGCCAGCCTGAACTTCCCCTCTTACCTGTGCTCCAGTGTTTGTAACACCCACATAAATATAATTGGCCATAGTTGCTCCTTAAAACCAGCCCAGGGCTTTTAATGCCCTGCTTTGTAGTGCCGATAAAAAGTATAATATTGTTTGATGAGGAAAATTACTCCTCTCCAAGTATTTTAATCAACTGTTCCGGATCGGGACTCTTACCCAGTGCATCCCGTTTAGTAATCAGGCGTCGCTGATACAGTTTTATTAACTCGCTGTTCATTGTCTGCATGCCAAACTTTTGACCGATTTCCATGATACCCTGCAGCTGGTGAGTTTTGTCATCACGGATCAGTGATCGTACTGCCATCGTAGCGATCATTATCTCACAGGCCATGGTTCTACCGCCACCAATTCTTGGAATCAATGCCTGACTGATAATCCCCTCAAGTACCATTGAAAGCTGTGCTCTGACAGTGGCCTTTTGATCCGCAGGAAAGACATCGATAATACGGTTTACAGTCTGCGCGGCTGAATTAGTATGCAGGGTTGCCAAAGTCAGGTGACCGGTTTCTGCTATACTAAGAGCAGCCTGAATGGTTTCCAGATCACGCATCTCACCAATGAGAACTACATCAGGATCCTGTCGCAAAGCAACACGCAGGGCACTTGAGAAGCTATTGGTGTCCTGATGAACCTCACGTTGGTTTATTATGCACCGTTTATGCTTATGAATAAACTCAATGGGATCTTCAACGGTAAGAATGTGCCCTTCACGTTCAGTGTTAATCTTATCCACAATTGCCGCCAGAGTGGTACTTTTACCACTTCCGGTAGGTCCTGTAACAAGCACAAGGCCATTTGGCCGCTCTGTAAGTTTTGAAACCACCGGCGGAAGACCAAGTTCATCTACGGGGCGGATAATGTAGGGGATCTGTCGTATAGCACAGGCGCAGCACCCTCTTTGTAAAAACACATTAGCTCTGAAACGAGCAAGGTTCTGCACTCCAAAGGAAAAATCCACCTCTTTATTCTGTTCAAAATTTTTCCGTTGGGCTTCGTTCATAATGCTGTAAGAGAGCTTTAACACCTCATCCGGTGCAAGTCTCTCAGAGTGCATAGGAACAAGTTTCCCATCTACACGATACAGGGGGTTTGAGCCTGCTGTGAGATGGATGTCACTGGCATTGTTATCCAGCATCTTTTTTAACATTTCATGCATCGTCATCATAATAACAATTTACTTTAATTAATGTTAAGGTTACAATATTTAATTTTAAGCTGTTGCACCAATGATCTCCTCAATGGTGGTAAGCCCTTTTTTCATCTTCTCAAGTCCGCACATCCGAAGACTTAACATTCCATCCTCTAAAGCCTTTTTCTTTATAATATGAGGAGGGGCTTTGTCCATAACAAGCTCCTGGATATCTAAGGTAATGGGGAGTACTTCATACAGACCGCAACGACCCTTATATCCGGTGTTGTTACAAAGCTGGCACCCTTGGCCTTTGAACAGTTTAAGATTTTTAACCTCCTCGAGGGGAAGTTTTAAAAAAGGAACAAACTCGTTATCTTCCACGCTTATCTGCTCTTTGCAGTTAGTGCAAATCAAACGGATAAGGCGCTGAGCAACGATAAGGCGTACCGATGAAGCAGCAAGGAAGGAATCAACCCCCATATCGATAAGGCGGGTTAGAGTTGAAGCCGAGTCGTTTGTGTGAAGCGTACTTAAAACAAGATGCCCGGTGAGGGCCGCTTTTACTGAAATCTCGGCAGTTTCCAAATCTCTTATTTCACCTACCATCACCACATCAGGGTCCTGTCGCAAAAAGGAGCGCAACGCTGCTGCGAAAGTCAGACCAATATCAGAGTGCACATTGATCTGATTTATACCATCGATATTGTACTCTACAGGATCCTCTGCGGTCATTATGTTTATATCAGGCTGGTTAAGTCTGCTTAGGGCTGAATAGAGCGTAGTGGATTTTCCACTACCGGTTGGACCCGTTACAAGCACCATGCCGTATGGAGCGTTAAGGGCTTCCTTTATATGAAAAAGACCCTTTTCTGGTATACCGAAATCTGCCATATCCAGCATAAGATTTGATGAATCCAGAATACGCATGACCACCTTTTCACCAAAAATGGTGGGGGTGGTAGAAACTCTCAGATCAACAGTTTTAGGCCCGGTTTTTATCTTTATGCGGCCATCCTGGGGAAGGCGTCGCTCGGAGATATCAAGCTCAGCCATGATCTTAATTCTTGAGATCACAGACGTGCGCAACCGATAAGGGAGCGGTGACATCTCTATAAGCTTTCCATCAATTCGGTAACGAACCCTTAAAATCCTCTGGTAGGTTTCGATATGAATATCACTAACATTCTTACGCACCGCTTCGAGGATAAGATGATTCACCAGTTTAACAACGGGCGCCTCTGAGACCTCTTTTGCAATATCCTCCGGCTCAGGCTCTTTTTCACCTGCCACAACCTCAAAAGACTCGTTTTTCATATCATTGAGGATATTGTCTACACCGGATTCGGGGTTATAGTTTTGATTTATCGCATCCTGAATCTCCCGCGCACTGGCAAGAACCGGTTTTACAGCACAGCTGGTCAGAAATTTTACCGCATCGAGCATAAAAATGTTTTTGGGGTCGCTTATCGCTACGGAAAGGGTGCGGTTTGTTTTATTTATTGCAATTATTGTGTATTTCTGGGCAATGTCATAGGGAATCAGATTTATGACATCTGGATCAAATTCAATATCATTTAGGCTTAATTTTCCTATTTTAAGCTGCTTTGTCAGAAAACGGGAAATAACATTTTCGTCCGGAATTGCCTTGGTTGCAATTAATGCTTCGCCAAGCATCCCACCGTGTACCGTTTGATACTTTAGGCCAGTTAGGAGCTGCTCTTTGGTAATGATGCCATCTTCTACGAGAATTTCACCAAGTTTTTTTGGCATGAATGTACCTGATTGGATTGGTAGTGAGTTTAAAATAAAAAGTTACTGAATTATTCACTTCTAAACAGACCTATGTTATTCATTATAGTGTTTTTAACGTTGAGATTTCAATGGTGTCGATGTTTTATGATGACTTAAGTGATTGAATACATTTTTTAAGGTAGTTGGTAAATATACTACAAAGTTTCAGGTACAACTAATGTAACCTGCAGAAATATAGTTAGTTGAACAAATTCTTTACTGCAAAATCAGCTCGTTTTTATCAAAGGAAAAAACAAATTCCCAAATTTTGTTTTCTTCGACACACAACACATTAGAGGCCAAAGAGGAAAGGGAACAGTTTGCTGCTGTGATCAGGTAACGGGGTCTTAGAGCTGAACGAATCGTTTTAATTACCTCCAGTTCAGTAGAAGGTAAAATGATTACATCGGTCATTTCCTTAAAAATTGAGTTTCTTTGTATTGTATCCGGATAATGGGCTGCTTTATCTAAAAAAAGAATCGAACCGGTACCTGGTGTGAAAAGAGTCGCCTCTGTATTATTAAATGGGATGATGGTTCTTGTTAAAGGCGAGCTTGTGGTGTATAGTGGGGCGGGCCACAGGGGAAAAGAGGGGGCATCTTTGGTGCTTCCCAACACAAACCATCTCTGAGGCGGGGGAGCAAAATAATCATGCCTAAGCTCAGTATTAGAGAAGGTTATCAGCTCCCAGTTTTTATTTGGTGTTCTAAAAACCGTTTTGGGGGTGTTTTTAAAATTAAAATCTGAAGGAATAAGCAAAGTAGTGACTTCTGCTTCAATATAGTAGATAACAAAATTATCTTCATATCCACGAATTATAACTTTGCTCTGCACAGCAAAGGGATTGTTGCTACTTTGTTGTGAGTACCATCCAAGTAGTGATGTGATAAACAGAAGCAGTAAAAGTTTAAGCAGGTAGCCACGACCAAATCTACTGGGCTGGTAGCAGAAAGATTCCTGCTTTCTGATTCTGTCATATTTTTCTCTATGATCGAGAATTCTTGACTCCGATCTTAATAATGTTTATGTTATATTATATATTATTGTTTAAACCATAAAAATAGTATAAGAATTTCATAACGGCAATTTGGGGAGGATGGAGAAGATGAGACTTTTTTCAACAGTGGTATTGCTTCCACTTTTTTTAGCTTGTGTATCGGGTGGTTCAAACTCAGTACTCTCGCGTCCTACCGAATCTTATGATCATCAAAGCCAGGTGTCTTTGGAAGACCTTAATAAAACATTTCTTGATTCCGTTAATGTTGGCAATGAAGTACCTGCTTTTGATTCAAATGCCGGTGCAGAAAGTGGTACCGCACACCAGTTCAGTAGTGCTTCAGCAGAGAACCGTTTCAGAATACAAGTGGTTGCAGCAAAACAGTTAGAGACTGTAAATGAAGAGAAGGAGAAACTTGTAAGCGGTATAGCTCTCCCGGTCTATGTTTCCTATGAACAACCTTACTATAAATTGCTGGTTGGTGATTTTAAGGACAGAGAAGACGCTGAATCTAACCTTGAGTCGGTCATAAACCTGGGGTATTCAGATGCCTGGGTGGTACGGACAAGGGTTCAGGCTCCGGAGTGAGTTACGACGGGTTTTTGTGTTAAGATACTGCTCTGTTGGCAAGTCTGCGCAGTTCTCCAGTCTCTTACAGCCAAAAGGATGTAAGAGATTTTTCCCCATAACTAACACTTGTGCATAAAAAGTAAAAAAACACAGAGTGATTTTGTAATAATAGCGTTTTAGGAGTGTCTAATTTATTATTTTTACCCTCCGCTACTTCTCTTACTAATTGGGGAGCCAAGCGGGTTAGAACTTTTTTAGAGGTACATAAAAAATGATCAAAAGGGTCGCGTAATGACTATTGTTTTGCCCGGTGACTATCATGGAAAAAGCGCACTGGAAAGTTGCAGAGTCCAGTGTATTACACAGGATGAGGCGCTTAAAGAGGATATACGGGCGCTGCGTATTGGAATTTTAAATATTATGCCTAAAGCAGAAACGTATGAATTCAGTCTTTTGCATCCATTAGGCAGGTCTGTGGTTCAGATTGAACCTGTGTGGATACGGCTTAAAACACACAAGTACACAAGCAGCGATCATTCTCACCTCGATAAGCTTTATGTTCATTTTGAGGAGGCAGTGGCAAAACAGCGTCTTGATGGTCTTATTATGACCGGAGCACCAGTTGAGGAGATAGAGTTTGACGAGGTGGTGTACTGGGAAGAGATAAAAAGAATACTGCGCTATGCCAGTAGAAACATCGCCTCCACACTTGGAATCTGTTGGGGGGGACTTGCCCTGGCAAAATTTATGGGTATCGACAAAAAGGTGTACAACAAAAAAATCTTTGGAGCATACGAAACTATCAATCTTGATCGGGAACACCGAATCACCGGAGAGATGGATGATCTGTTCTGGTGTGCCCAAAGCAGGCACTCTGGAATTCCTGATGAGACATTAGAGTTGCAGAGAGATATGGGCGTTGTGCGTCTTCTTGCATATTCCAAAGAAGCCGGCTATACAATATTTGAAAGTACCGATTCCCGTTTTCTGGTCCATTTGGGACACCCCGAATATGAGCCAAGGAGGCTTGTGGAGGAGTACTTAAGAGATAAAAACAAGGGGCGCAAAGATGTGGAGCCACCAAAGAATATAAATCTGGATAGTCCGATAAATACATGGCGCTCTCACAGAACCGAATTTTTCTCCCAATGGATTAAGTATCTGCACGAGTCAACCACTTATTGAACCTCACCCTCTCAGGAGCACATAGATGAATCTAACATCGTGGATGAATCAAAAACTACCACACATTGTCGATGAGCTTGAAGGAAGTATTGAGCAGAGCCAGGATATAAAAACAATAGATGGACTTAATTTGGCCGGCAGAGAGGAAATATACGCAATACTGGATGACATACTCTCGGTTCTGTTTCCCGGCTACTATAGTAAAGAAAAAATTGAACCTTCAGATATGAATTTCTACCTGGCAGATATGCTACGGCATATTAGTTTCAGGCTGGGTAAACATATAAGAGATCTTTTTACCTATCGCTGTCGTAAGGACAAGTGTTATGAATGCAATTGCGAGCAAAGGGCGCATGAGTCGCTTGTCAGTCTCATCGAATCGATTCCACAGATAAGGACACTCTTAATAAAAGATATTAACGCTGCTCAGGCTGGTGATCCCGCTGCACGTTTTTTTGATGAAATTATTCTAAGTTATCCATGTATTGAAGCTATAGCGACTCACAGAATAGCACATCTGCTTTATAATTTAGATGTACCTATTATACCCAGAATCATGTCTGAAAGAGCTCATTCCAGAACTGGAATCGATATCCATCCCGGTGCCGAAATTGATGAGTCTTTTTTTATTGATCATGGTACCGGAGTTGTAATAGGGGAGACCTGTCGCATTGGGAAAAATGTCCAGATCTATCAGGGAGTTACCTTAGGGGCCGTTTCTCCTTTTGATAAAGAAGGAAAACCCAGAAAAGGACAGAAACGCCATCCGGATATTGAGGATGATGTAATTATTTATGCAAATGCAACTATTCTGGGAGGCTCAACTGTAATAGGGAAAGGCGCTGTCGTTGGGGGGAACACTTTTATTACAAAATCAGTTGAACCGGGAAAAAAAGTTTCTAATAGAAATGTTGATTCAAAAAAGGAACATACTGCTAAATAGTACTACAAGGCAAAAAAAAAATGAATGTAACTATAAAATTAAATGGTGAAAATCAAAAAATAGAGAACGGCTCCTCCTTGCTTGATTTAATACATTCCCGTTCCATTGAGCCCTTGCATGTTGTTGTTGAGCTCAACGGGGATATTGTTGATCGGAAAAAATTTGAAACGACATTACTTCACGATGAAGATAAAGTGGAGATGTTAAGATTTGTTGGGGGAGGATAAGAAACAATGGATAGAAGTGATGAATTGGTAATCGGAGCAAAAAAAGTACGCTCACGCCTTATCACCGGTTCGGGTAAATATAGAGACGAAAGCATTATAAAAGATGTTCTGCATGCTGCAGAATGTGATATCATAACAGTTGCTCTAAGAAGGGTTGATTTTGACTCTCCACAGGAAAATATCATAAGTCATATACCTGAAGGAAAAATTCTGCTTCCAAATACTTCCGGAGCACGCACTGCAGATGAAGCTGTTAGAATAGCACGGCTGGCACGGGCTATGGGGCTGGGAGACTGGATAAAAATTGAAGTAATATCGGATAATGTATATCTTTTGCCCGACAATGAAGAAACCATAAAAGCGACTGAAATTCTTAGCAAAGAAGGCTTTACGGTGTTACCTTACATGTGTCCGGATCTCTATTGTGCCAGACGACTCGTTGACGCAGGGGCTTCAGCGGTAATGCCACTTGGAGCACCAATAGGCAGTAACAGAGGACTTAAAACTCTGGAACTTATTAACATTCTTGTTTCAGAAATTTCGGTGCCTGTTATAGTTGATGCTGGTATAGGGAAACCTTCACATGCAGCTAAAGCTATGGAAGCCGGTGTTGATGCTGTACTATTAAATACAGCTATAGCGACCAGTGATGATCCTGTGCAGATGGCCAGAGCCTTTTCTTACGCGGTAAAAGCCGGGCGCTTAGCTTATCGTGCTGGTATGGGAGCTGTTTCACAGGAAGCAAACGCCTCATCACCACTAACCGGTTTTCTTGATTAAAAGGTATAAAGATGAGTTTTAATGATGAAATGGCTCGTTATAGCCAATTTGATTTTGATGGCTACTTTTCTTCTGTTACTGACAGTAAAATCCGATCAATCTTAAATAAAGAACGAATAAATGAGAACGACTTTTTAGCTCTCCTGTCCCCTAAAGCGTCCTCTTTTATTGAAGAGATGGCACGCAAAGCACAAGATATTACAAAACGTCAGTTTGGCAATGTCATTTTTCTCTTCACTCCTCTTTATATCTCAAATATTTGCGAAAACGTTTGCTCTTATTGCTCTTTTGCACGTCAGCATAAGATCTCCAGACGCCACCTTACAGTTGATCAGATAAAAAAAGAAGGTATTGCAATAAAAAACCTGGGTATCAGGCATATTCTTATCCTTACTGGTGAGTCAAGGAAGGTTGCCGGTTCTGAATACTTAATAAAGAGCGTCAATGCACTCAGAGATTTGTTCTCTTCTATTGCAATTGAAATATATCCGATGTCTGGTGATGAGTATGGTGAGATGATTGAAAGCGGAGTGGATGGTCTTACCATTTACCAGGAAACTTACGATAAAATCCTTTATGAAAAACTCCATAGAGGAGGACCTAAAGAGGATTATCTTTTCAGGTTAAATGCACCAGAACGTGCCTGTAAGGAAGGAATGCGAAGCATTACTCTTGGGCCTTTGCTTGGTCTTGGGGAACCCAGGAAAGAAGTGTTCTTCTCAGCTCTTCATGTTTCTTATCTTCAAAATCGTTACCCATGGATAGAGACTTCCATTTCGTTTCCCAGAATACGACCTCTTGCTGCTGATTTTGAGCCAAATTTTGTAGTGGGGGATCGATCGTTTGTTCAATTTATGACTGCTTCCAGAATATTTCTTCAAAGTACAGGAATCACTATTTCAACCAGAGAGAGTGCTGAATTCAGAAATGCAATTCTTCCCATGGGACCTACTAAAATGTCTGCAGGAGTATCTACCTCAGTGGGTACACAAAGTGAAAGCCCTTCAGAATCTCAGTTTGAAATTGCAGATAAAAGGTCGGTGCAGGAGATGAAAAAAGACCTGATTTCAATGGGGTACCAACCTGTTATGCACGATTGGAATCATAGTTACACACGATAGGTGTGATGGTTTACGTTAAACCTTTTTTTTTGAGGTATATTAGAAAGTAAGATCTCTATCTATAATTGTATTATCTTTAATCTCTATTGCTCTATCAGAGTCGTTTTGTATAATAACCGATCCAAATACCTTTATATTTGCTCCAAAAGTAACATCACCTTTGATTGTTAAAGATTCACACTCCAGAAGAGATGGTGCTCCATTGGGAAACCGTGATTGGAGTTGATCGATTCGGCTGTAGAAACGAGGGTCGAGATTTATATCTACATGCGTAGCTTTCCGTTGCGGATTTTGTACTATTTTTATATCTTCTGTTAGCAGGTAATAATCTGACCATAGTAAAAGCAGATCTTCACAGCTTTTTACAGGAGCAAAACGGGAGCGTGGAACTCGTAATGCGGTGGCATTATCAAAAACTGAAATCGCAGAGCCCATTGCAGTTTCTATCTGGAAGACTTTAGGTGATTTTTTATCTCTGGGGTCAAGATTTTTAGTATTAACAATGAGAGGTAATTCAAGAAAGTTATGTCTTTTTCTCAGTACTTCTCTTAAAGAAACAAGATTTAGCCAAAGATTATTAGTATTGAAAAAACGGTGACGATCAATATCCATAAAATACTCTTTATCACTATCGGGACACTGTGCAGATTCCCTAAGTAGAAGATGACCATTTTTATGCTTTGCCAGATGACCACCTTTGCGGTCCATAAATGTTCTGTCAGTAACTTCCATCATAAAGGAATAACCATTTGCGCTAAAGTAGCCTAAAATTGAAGTGTCAAGAGAGGCCCCTAAGTTGTCTATATTTGAGACAAATGCATATTTGTATCCGGATTCGATGAGCTTATCTAAAATGTTTGAAGTAATAAAAGCAGTGTACAGGTCACCGTGTCCTGGAGGGTTCCATTCCAATGAGGGGTTTTGTGACCAGGAAGCCGGGGTGAGAGTAGAGCATTGAATTTTTGGAAATTTGTGCTGTAAAAAGGAAAATGGTATATCAGTTTTAATTCGATCATATTTTTCAAGAAGATTTAGTGAATCTTCTTCAGTTTTGAAACTGTTCATTAAGAGCAAGGGTATAGCGGTATTGAACCTTGAGTTAAGATACTCAATCTGTTTTGCGGTTATGTCCATAAAACTATAGCTGGACTTTACAGGTATAAGCGATTTTGCTTTTTTAAGCCCCATGGTGGTTCCAAGGCCACCATTCAGCTTAATGATGACACAATTTTTGAGCGCGTTCTTACCAATAGTGTCCCAATTTTTTATCTCTTCAAGATTTTTAATTTCACTCTGAGAAAGAGGTGTAATCTTATCTTCTGGTATAAGACCGCTACTTCCTTTTTCCAACTGAATAAAATAATGCAGGAAAGTATCGATAACTGAGTCGGGTAGTTTTTCCCTCTTCATTTTTTCTGAAAACATTGTACTTTTGACAATAGTTGCGTCAGGCACTTTACTTATTCCTGTTCGTTAGTTTATAAGAACTAAAGTTATTGGGAAAGCAAATAATGAGTAAAACGAAAGCAAAGCAACTAAAATATAATTAATTGCTTTGCTTTTTAAAAATCAAAATACTAATGTGCAAAAAGTGTACCTACAATTACTACTTTTTATACCTCTGTGAGTTTTTTAGAATCAGAGGAGCAGCTTTGCTCGATTTTGCTAAGTATTTCAAGTAATTCTTTCACCTCTTTGATCGATTCAACTCCAAAACGTGCCCTCGTTGGATTCATTCCGACCTTTATGCTCCACGTTTCTTTAGGGAGTACAGAAAAGAGGTATTCGTCTGTCTCATCATCGCCAATTGCCAGGGTAAAATCCCAATCTTTAAGCTGAAGAAGTTTAAGTCCGACAGTGCCTTTGTTTATACCTGCATTTTTAATCTCAATTACTTTATTTCCCTCAATAATTCCCAAATTGAGATTAGAAACCTGATCGAGAATAGCATCCTTTAATTCGCTTACCCTTAAAGCAGCCAGTTCAGGATCGGTGTTTCTGAAATGGAATGCAAGAGAGTAATCCTTCTCTTCCAGGACTGATCCGGGTGTACGATCAGTGAAAAGTTCAAGGAGAGGTTTAAGTTCTTTTTTCCAGTTATTTTCCTGCGGTTCAAGTATTTCCCACTTATCAGAAGGTTTTTTGATCCATACTCCATGCTCAGCGCAAAGTATAACGTTAGTTTTACCAAACCAGCGTTCAAGAGTTTCTTTGTTTCGACCACTGACAATTGCTACATCATATCCGGAAAAGTCAGTGAGGCGGTTAAGTAGTTGAAGTAGTTTTTCACCGGGTATTGACTTATGTGGTTTACTAGAATGAGGTACCAGTGTACCATCATAGTCAAGCATTAACAGTGCTTTTGAGCTATTGGCTGCTTCAGAAATAAGCTTGTCACGCATTTTTTTGGAAAGTCGATGTGACTGAAGTTTTTCTCTTAAGTGACGGGTTTGTTCTAATCTGCTTACAAAATCATGAGCCCACCTTCTAACATCGTATCGGGTAAGTCGCTGTTGCATAAGAGCGATTCTGTTAACCTGTTCTTCCTTTTCCATGCAGAGAGCTTCTTTTATAGCAGCGGCAATTTCATCAATATTGTTTGGGTTAACCACTATAGCTTCACCCATCTCTCTTGCGGCACCAGCCATTTCACTGAGAATTAACACCCCGCTATTCTCTTTTTTAGTAGCCACATACTCTTTGGCGACCAAATTCATGCCATCACGCAGTGGGGTCACAAGTGCTACATCACAGGTTTGGTATAGTGCACAGAGTGTGGAAAAGGGAAGGGTTCTGTAGAGATTAAGTACAGGAGCCCATCCAAGCGAACCGTGTTTACCATTTATTCTCCCTATGCTCTCATCGATATCTCTCTTTAGCTGGCGATAAGATTCTACTGCTGTTCTTGATGGGACTTCAACCAGGATCATTGTAACCTTCTCTTTCATATCAGGGTTACGATCCAGGAAAAGATCAAAAGCAGAGAGTCTTTGCAGAATACCCTTTGTATAATCAAGGCGATCTATAGCAATAATGAGGGCACGATCTCCTGTTTTTTCTCGTATAGAAGTAATTTCTTTTTTAACTTCAGGGTCAGATCCGACAGAAGAAAACCGTTTATAGTCTATTCCCATCGGGAACACATCTGCTTTCACAAGACGGCTTCCATAGGAAATTTGAGAAAACGTATACTCATGTCCAAGAAGACGTCTTACACTGTTTAGAAAGTGTCTGATGTAATCATACGTGTGAAAACCAATGAGATCTGCTCCAAGTAGACCTGTAAGCAACTCATTTCGCCAGGGTAACAAGCGAAAAATTTCAAGAGATGGGAAAGGTATATGAAGGAAAAAACCAATGGTTGCATTCGGTAATTTTTCTCTAAGTAGCGCAGGTAATAGCATCAACTGATAATCATGAACCCATATTACATCATCATCGCGTGCATGCTCAAGAACTGCATCAGCAAACAACTCATTTACATGAACATAAGATTTCCAAAGGTCTGTTTCATAAAAAGTATGTTGAGGAAAATAATGAAATAATGGCCAAATGGTTTTGTTTGAAAAACCGTCATAAAACTTTTCAATATCAGAGCGTGTAAGGAAGACAGGAATGCAATTGTGTTGGTAGAGATGAGTACGTATTTTTTCTTTCTCAGGGGCCATAATTCGATCACCCTTAAGCCCGGGCCAACCAATCCATAAACATTTATTACTTTGGTGGAAAGAATCAAGACCTGTAGCCAATCCGCCTACACTGGTTGTATAGTGAATTTGACCCTTCTTTTTTTCTGCTGTTATGGGTAATCGGTTGGAAACCAGAACTATTCTTTTCATTATATACCCCGCACTTCTGTTGAATTAATACTTCAGTAACTTCAAAACCAAACGAAGTAAAAAAAAAGGAATATAGTTTTTAAAGCCTGGGGAAGGCCTGACTGATAGATTATTTGTAGACATACTATGTCGTAGAAACGTAATATATATTCAGGACAAGGTTTGTGCAATAAAAAAAAGGTTACAGGTTTTGGCCACCTGCAACCCTTTAAAGCTATAATCTAATCAGCGGGAGATTTTTTTAATTTCAAATTTCATTGAGCCCCGAGGTGCTTTAACTTCTATCTGTTCGCCAACTCCGTGACCAAGTAATGCACTGGCAACTGGAGAGTTGACTGATATCTTACCAGTAGACGGATCTGCTTCTTCAGTACCGGTTATCTCATACTCAACTTCTTCATCGAAATCAAAGTCCCAGAGCAGCACCTTGGTACCAATTACTACTTTATCGGTTACCACAGAATCTTTACTTATGATTTCTGCATTTGATACCTTCATTTCAAGCTCATTTATGCGAATTTCATTGAGTTGAAGAGCATGCTTCGCTGCTTCGTACTCTGCATTTTCTCTTAAGTCGCCAAAGGAACGAGCATAATCAAGTTGCTTTGCTATTTCACGACGACGTGTGGTTTTAAGGTACTCTAATTCAGATCTTAGTTTTTCAAAACCTTCGTTGGTTACATATGTTTTTTCCATGAAGATGACTCCTTTGTCTGGGTAGAAACAAAAAAAGACCCTCTTCACCAAAAAATGATCTTGGTGAAAAAGAATCTAAATGTGTTTCCTGCTTTATTATATATTCAAATTACATCAGGAATATGGTAAAAGCAAAAAAACAGAGAATACTATGAAAGAAGAACTAAAAAAGCTAGAAAAACTGAAGTCAAACATTTCACAATACGAATCTGCTGTTATAGCTTTCTCTGGTGGTTGTGACAGTACACTACTTGCTGCTGTTACAAGGGATGTATTAAAGACCCAAAATATTTTGCTTGTAACAGCACTCTCTTCTACTTATAGCAGTTCAGAGCTTGAGGATTCTAAAAAATTCTCTGCATTGCTTGGATTAAAGCAGCAGTTTATAGTCTCTGAAGAGCTTGAAATAGAAGGGTTTTCAATTAATTCGCCTCTGCGATGTTATTATTGTAAAAAAGCCCTGTTTAGTAAAATAAAAGAATTGGCAACAGATAAGGGGTACTGTGCTGTATTTGATGGAAGTAACTGCGATGATTTGAATGATTATCGCCCGGGAAGACGGGCCCTTAAAGAGTTTAATGTTCAATCGCCTCTCTGTGAATCTGGTTTAACTAAAAAAAACATACGGGCGATCTCCAACATTCTTCGGCTGCCTTCAGCTGAAAAACCAGCAATGGCATGCCTGGCATCGCGATTTCCCTATGGAGAAAAAATTACAAAGAGTAAACTTGAAAGAGTTGGCAGGGCTGAAAATGGAATCAAAATTTTGGGGTTTAATCAATTGAGAGTAAGAAGTCATGGTGATCTGGCAAGAATAGAAATTGATCAGCCTGAGATTGACAATGCATGGAAGATGCGTAAAGAACTGGAAAAAGTATGTTATGAAGCTGGCTTTGTGTACTCTGCACTTGATCTTAAAGGATTTCGAAGTGGTGCGATGAATGAAAGTATTGAAGATCAGATATAGCTGAAAAGAAAAGCCCCGGCAAAAATCCGGGGCTGGTGTTCTAAAGAAAAAGAAAACTATTAATCCACAATCAGCTCTTCCGCTTTCTCTTCTTCACTAATCTCTTCAGCGGTTTGCTCTATTGGCTGCACTTCATCTATGAATTCAGTAACAGAATCGATATAAGATTCATAATCAGGCTCTGGCGTTTCGGTGGTTTCTTCATTAAGATTTACCCTGCTCTGAGCCTGACGAAGCATCTGCTGATAGTGCTGATTTTGAGGATCATAATCTATCGCCTCTATCATTCTCTCCAGAGCAGTTTCTTCCATGTCGTTTTCCATCAAAATTTCATGTCTTAACCCGCGCGGACGCCAATCCCAGGGCATCATTTCCGAACATTCATCCATGAGTCGAATTGCAGTTTCCAGATACTGGTTGTATTCAGTACGTAAAAGTTCTATACTATCACTACTGACCTGATCCGCTGCAGCTTCTTTTGCTCTAATTTGAGATTGAATGTCATTCATTTTGTGACGAATATGAAAGGTTGTTTGCAAATAGATCGAAGCGTAATTTGAGAGAAGGCGCTTTGAGGTTGTATTGAGTATCTCTGCATCTTCACCAAGACTACGAAATTGGTAAACATTGTCTAACAGATATAAAGTTCGTTCAAGATCAAACTGCTCATCCCTGGATACCGTCTCAGGCATTATTCGACTTACAAGACCCTGGTTCTGGAGGTACGGCCCCAGCCCCATAAAGTTGTTGTCAGATACCGTTAAGGCAAAATAGATCGGTTTTTCCCATCTGTTATTATCGACAAAATTTAGAAGCATTCTGTCCTGAACACGAAGAATTGGATGGTTTTCCATTCCCGGAATAATTACCTCTATCCCCGCTCTTCTTAACTCGCGGCGCAAGGGATTTCTGAAAGGATTCCTTTCGGCATGTATATCGTCAATATCATTATCACTGAAAGTAATGGGTACCGATGGTTCAAGGTCCCTAAGTTGCTTTATATACCAGGGAGTATTTAACAGGCTTAGATTTACAACTCGAACATCCTGCCGTATGCCATAGGCCTCCTGGAGTGCCCATAAAGGAAATGTATCATTATCTCCGTTGGTGATTATAATACCGTTTTCTTCAGCACTCATTAAAAGATTATATGCATAATCATAAGCGACCCAGTCGTTGCTGCGGTTATTAAGGGCATGGTTTGTAGTGGCTGGAATAGCCGGAGAAAGAATCAGCAGCGCTGCACATACCGGTGCGACCAGAGAGCGATAATCACTTTTCTTTGAGGTAAAAAGAGCATGTAACAAACATGATGCTGCAATACCGATCCACATACCAAAATACATAAATCCGGCAGTGAAGAAATAATCACGTATCCTCACCTCCCGGTGAACTGTAGGCATCGCTCCCTGTCTTCCCATTTGTACCCATGCATTATAATCGGCTCTTTCCGGTCGTGTACCATCAGCGAAGTTCATATAGAAAACCAGGCCAATAGTAGTAAGGATTGCAAGTGAAATAAGCATAACAGCAAGGTTACGATTTTTCCTGTATAAATAGATCCATCCAAAAATCATAAAGAAGGTAGGGATCAAATAAATAGTAAGCTTTGATATTCCGGCGCCGAAACCATCAAGGAAAAAGTTGCGTTGTGTATCCAGTTCTCCAAGTCGGAAAAACTGAGTTAAATGAAACCCACCAAAGCCCATATGTTCCTCTATACCGAACTGGGTTCCCAAAGCTCCCCGCCTCCAGAACATACGACGAATCATGCTTTCCTGACCATACTGGCGTCGTTCAAGAAAATCTATAAGTGCAGCCCAGTTATCGGGATGACCTTCATTGATCATGGGTTCCAGTGCAGAACGAATAGGGATAAAAAGATGTACAGAGTACCCTATTAGTGCAAAAAAAGCAAGCCAGAAACAAAAACGCCATTTATACTGGTTTTCACCCTTAACTGAAGAAAAGAGAAATAAGGTTAAGGCTGTTAGTGGGCCAAGCCACAGAAAAGAGGAAAGGCTATAGAGAATAGATGCCATAAGTATACCGGTAGCCCAAAACCTTATATCCCGTCGTTTTTCTTTATCTGCAAGGATAATAAAAAGAAAAGCAGGAGGCAGTATAATCATGGTATACATATGCAGCCCAATTCCAAGAAACCCAATAAACGCTACAAGAACAAGCAAACGGTCACGGTAGGGGTTTGTGCTTTGATACCACTTTAATATAAGCCAGGTACAAATTGCTATAGCAAGCATTGAGAGATTGTATACTGATGTCTCAACTGCGCTGAACCAAAAGGTATAACCAAAAACTGAGAACAGACCACCAACAAATCCACCTACATATACAGTAATTTTTTTCCAAAGTGTGTCGGGTATACCTACATAGCTGATCGCTACCCGCACTACAATCAAGTACATAAACACAGCGGTTAGAGCACTGGCAAGCACAATAGTAAAATTCATCCTGTATCCTACATCTTCAAAAAATGAAAAGAAGATACTTGAGACACGCATGAGGAGTACAAAAAGTGGGTTGCCCGGAGGATGGGGAATACCAAGAGAGTGGCCGGCTGCTATATATTCTCCACAATCCCAAAATGCTACTGTCGGAGCAACTGATGTTATGAATGCTATAAAAGCGGTAAGAAAAACCACTGCGGCAACGAGCCGATTAGTGCGCGCGTGAACCTGTTCCAAAATTAATCCCTTTCTCAAAACATGTTTTGTTTCAGACAGATGAAACTTATTTATTATATAATAGTGAATAGTTGCATCTGGAGTCTGAAACTCAATTGATACGGAAAAGCTAAACAGCTAAAATAATCGTGTTCAGAGTAGACGGTCAATATGCAAGTACGTAATTGAATCTCTTTTATTCATATCTGCACAATAAATTCGACGTAAAATGCTCAAAATATATTGGTTTTGATGTAAAACCTTTAAAAGGTTTCACTAATCAGTACAAAATATTATGTTTACTTGCTTATGATGCACTTTAAATTAAAAAAAATGAACTGAACAGCTTCAAATTCCTGTCCGGTGTTGAGGAGTAAAAAAAATGGCTGAAAAATTTATCTATTATATGCATGGACTCACAAAGGTACACCCACCACGAAAAGAGGTGCTTAAAGATATTTCCCTGTCATTTTATTATGGGGCTAAAATAGGAATAATTGGAGTTAATGGTTCGGGTAAAAGTACGTTACTGAAGATCATGGCGGGTCTGGATAGTGAATTTCAGGGCGAGGCCTGGATTGAAAAGGGAAGAACTGTTGGTTACCTGTCTCAGGAGCCTCAACTGGATGAAACACTGGACGTAAAAGGGAATGTAGAACTTGCAGTAAAGGGCACGCGGGACTTGCTTGAACAGTTTGAAGAAATTTCGGCTCAATTTGCTGAACCCATGGATGATAGTGAAATGGATAAGCTAATGGCTAAACAGGCTGAGATTCAGGATAAAATCGAAGCTGTTGATGCCTGGGATCTTGATCGGCAACTTGAAATTGCAATGGATGCTCTTAGACTGCCTCCAGGGGATGCTGATGTAAAAAACCTTTCGGGGGGGGAGAAAAGAAGAGTCGCTCTTTGTAAGCTACTCCTACAAAAACCTGACCTGCTTTTACTGGATGAACCTACTAATCATCTTGATGCAGAGTCGGTGGCATGGCTTGAGCGCCACCTAAAAGAATACGCTGGATCTGTTATATTGGTAACCCATGATCGCTACTTTCTCGATAATGTAGTGGAGTGGATTCTTGAATTGGACAGA
Organism: Chitinispirillales bacterium ANBcel5; assembly: GCA_029688955.1. Lineage (NCBI taxonomy): Bacteria > Pseudomonadati > Fibrobacterota > Chitinispirillia > Chitinispirillales > Chitinispirillaceae > Cellulosispirillum > Cellulosispirillum alkaliphilum. The sequence goes on from JARUKZ010000007.1 coordinate 36,380, forward strand.
GGCAGGGGTATTCCATGGAAAGGGAATTATGCTTCATGGTTAGAGCAGAGAACCGAAAGGATGCAAAAAGAAGAGAAGGAGGAAAGTGTTAGACAAAGGAGGCTTAAAAATGAGCTGCAATGGGTTCAGATGTCCCAAAAAGCCCGACAGTCTAAAGGCAAAGCCCGTCTAAATGCCTATGAAGAGCTAAGGTCTCTTGAGATACCGGAAAAAGTGAATACAGCCAGTATTGTCATTCCTCATGGCCCTCGTTTAGGTAATGTGGTGATAGATGCTAAAGAGCTAACCAAAGCTTACGGTGATAAGCTTTTGTTTGAGAATCTCACCTTCAGTTTGCCAAGAGCCGGAATTGTGGGAATCATTGGTGCCAATGGAAGTGGTAAAACTACTCTGCTGAATATTATAACATCACGGGAAAAGCCAGATTCCGGTAGTATTACAGTGGGTGAAACTGTGGAACTAAGCTATGTTGATCAGGTTAGAGACGCTTTAAATGGTGAAAATACTGTTTATGAAGAGATTACAGGTGGAAAAGATACTCTGAACCTTGGAAAAATTGAGGTTAACTCAAGAGCTTATGTAGGTAAATTTAACTTCTCTGGCTCAGATCAACAAAAACAGGTAAAACAACTATCCGGTGGAGAGAGAAACAGAGTTCATTTGGCGAAAATGCTACAAAGTGGGGGCAATGTCCTTCTTTTGGATGAACCTACCAATGATTTAGACGTAGAAACCCTTCAGGCTCTCGAACAGGCTATAAGTGATTTCTCCGGCTGTGCCGTTATCGTGACTCATGACCGTTGGTTCCTTGATCGCATTGCGACTCATATCCTTGCTTTTGAAGGCGATAGCACTGTTGTATGGCATGAGGGTAATTACGACAGCTATGAAACTAAAAAACGGGAGCGGTTAGGGATAGGTGCTGAGCAACCACATCGAATTAAATATAAACCTTTGCAAAGATAACCTGTTTTGAGAAATTTAGCTCTTGGCAGGAATAATCCTGCTAAGAGTTTATGACATGATCGATATACTTGGCCTTTTTTTGGGCCAATTTATACCATGAATAATTTTGGGCAAATCTCCTGCCTTCTTCCCCCATAGCTCTTCGATTATTTCTCTCTCTTAGTAGGATAGCAATATATTGGCTCATTTGATTTGGAGTTTCAAATAGAAAACCGGTTTTTTCATGAACTACTGTTTGGCGCAGACCTGGTATATTTCGGGCAACAACGGGTGTTTGACATGCCTGAGATTCAAGAGAAACCATTCCCCAGGACTCATACCTTGAGGGTACAACGGTCAGAGAACAACTGCTTATGAGACTAGGCAGTTCTTTTCGTTCTACTCTGCCTAAAAACTCAGTATTATCGTCTATTTTATGCCACTTTATCCTAGATTTTACTTTTTCACTGTCTTTACCGCTTCCAGCTATAATAAGTCTTACTTCAGGGTTATGTTTGACCAGGATAGAAAATTGTTGAAGTAAAATGTCTATACCTTTTTGGAAAATTTCTATACGTCCTAGAAATAGAACAGTTTGTGGATCTTTTTCCTCTTTGGGTGTAGTAAAAAACTCTTCTTCGACTCCATTTTCTACCACCATTGGGTTCGAAGGGTTTAAAGCACATTTTTTTGAGATTATGTTCATTAGATCTTGTGAGCTAAACAGGGTATTTCCATTGAAATGGCTTATGCAATATTTTTCAAAAATAAAAGGGATTAATCCTGCTGGTCCAAATTTTTTTAAATGGATGGATGCACCGTAATAGTTTTGAAGGATTGAAATAAGTTTGCCTGAAGTGATGTATTTAAATGAAAAAAGGGGGGAGTAGGGTGAAAAATCTTCGATTACTACATCGTACAGGCTCCTTGTCCGCTTTAGCATCTTTTTAGCTTCAGAAGAGTACTGTAATCGGCTTAAAAGATAACTTTTCTTTTTTTTTCCTAAAAATATCACTTGTACTCTTTTGTTAATGGCATAGTTTTCAGATCCCACAAAAGAGGCACAGTATATATCTATCCGGAAATTTTCGGGAAACCTTTTGTATAATTCAACGGTTCTGTAAAATCCACCACCACCAAGCCAGGGGTTTTTTTCATTATCGTAGATAAAATGGGCGATTCTAAACACAAAAATATTCCTCAACTACAAAAAGTTTCAACAAAATAGGTGCACTAACGAATAACCAATTCATAGGTTTATGATTCTATAAGGAGTCTATATGAAGGATATCAACTCTGAGGTAGTAATTTCGGAGGGGAGAGGATTCGAACCTCCGGTAGGGTTGCCCCTACGCAGGTTTAGCAAACCTGTGCCTTAAGCCGACTCGGCCACCCCTCCAAAAATTGGAAATTTAATATAACTAATTATCTATTAAATAACAAGAGTATTTTTTGCTGTGGGGACGATCAAAACTAATGAACTGAGCTTTTAATGCGATATAGTATATATTTATGATTTATTAGCACATTAAAATATTGTATTTTTTTATACCATCTTATATTTAATAGGTGATATAATTTAAATAGAATTAGACACTGAAACTTTTTTCTAACAGGGGAGTATTGCTTCAGGAAGTATTGAGTGCCAGGGATCGGGAATATTCACACTTTCTTTGCAGTGTTTCTATAAATCTCTATGAACAACAAAAACTTACGAGAGACCTTTTACCGCTACCTACGCTATTTTCTTGCAAAAGATGAATCGACAGCAACTACCTACGATAAATACATGGCTTTGGCATATGCGGTAAGAAGCGAACTGGTAGATCGTTGGATTGAAACCCAGAAACGGTATAAAGAACGCACCCTCAAGCGGGTATATTATCTTTCAATGGAATATACTCTCGGCAAAAGTTTATACTCAAATATCCTCAGCCTGGGGATTATGGAGGCCATGACCTCTGCAGTCGAATCCCTTGGTTTCTCTATAGATGAGTTGTACCAGAAAGAGGATGATTTTGAACTGGGTAATGATGGAAAAAGCAGAGTTGCTGCTTGTTTTCTGGAAGCAGCTGCGACCTTAGATATTCCCGTTATGGCATATGGGCTTCGATACGATTACGGACAGTTTCAGCAGCAGATTAAAAACGGCACACAGGTTGAAAAACCTTACGATTGGCTTCATAGAGGGCATCCCTGGGAAATAGTGCGCCCTGAATACTCCTGCAGTATACAGTTTGCCGGTGATTGTAAAAGAGCAAATGATTCAACCCCACTTGGCCCTTATAATTGGAAGGGAGAGGAAGTCGTTCACGCTGTCCCTTATGATGTACCAATTGCAGGATACTGCAATAAAACCGTTAATACCCTTAGAATGTGGTCCGCACGGGCAAGTGAAGAGTTCCTTTCCGATTATCTTAATCACGGTGATTATGTCAGAGCCTGTGATGAGAAAAGCCAATCAGGCAGAATAACTAAAGTTATGTTCCCCGAAGAAGGGGTTAGGCGTGCTCATGAACTACGTCTTAAGCAGCAGTACTTTTTTGTTAGTGCTGCGCTTCAAGACATTGTGCGCAGGTATAAAAGCCAGGGTGGTGAAATAAGTGATCTGGACAAACAAATCGTAATACAGGTAAACGGTAGCAAATGTGCGCTAGCTATTCCCGAAATGATGCGAATTCTTGTCGATAGTGAAAGGTTACCCTGGGGCAAAGCGTGGAGTATTACGCAAAACATTTTTGCCTATACAAGCAACGCAGTGTCAAAAGACAACATTGAAACCTGGCCTGTTTACAAAATAGGTCAGATGCTACCACGTATAATGCAAATTATCTTCGATATAAATCAGCTGCATCTTGAAGAAGTCGGTAAAAGAACAGGTAATAACAGCTCGACTCTTCGTGAGCTCTCTTTGATAGAGGAGGGAGAAGTTAAAAGGATTCGTTTTGCTGATCTGGCTATCCTGGGATCCTTTTCTATAAATGGCGTTTCAAAGTCTCATACCGACTTGATAAAGAAACAGATCTTTCCACATTTTTCACGCTACTTTCCCGAAAGATTTAACTCTAAAACAAACGGAGTTGCTCATCGCAGGTGGCTGCTTGTTGACAATAAAGATTTAGCTGAACTGATAAGTGACACCATTGGAAACAGGTGGATAAAAGAACCTGAACAACTTATCAATTTAGAACGACACGCAGACAATACAGATGTTCTTAAGAAGTTAGCTTTAGTAAAAGCTAAAACTAAAGAAAATTTGTGCACCATTTTGAATGAAACAATTGGTGTTTCTGTGAATAAAGATATGTTTTTTGATATTCAGAGTAGAAATATTCATACGGGCAAACGTCAGGTTTTACATCTGTTGCATATATTGCATCGCTATATTCTGATAAAAAACGGGGATAAAACACTTTTGCCCAGAGTACATATCTTCTCCGGTAAGGCCTCGCCTTCAGATTTTCTTGCAAAGCAGATTATTCATCTCATAAATGTTATAGCTGATCTTGTAAACAAAGATCCACAACTTAGTGGGAAAATGAAAATCGTATTTATTCCCAACTTCGGTATGAGCTGGGCTGAAAGGATAGTGCCTGCTGCAGATCTTTCTGAGCAAATATCCACTGCTACCCTTGAGGCATCCGGTACTTTCAATATGAAGTTTGCCCTCAATGGTGCTATAACCATAGCAAGTCGAAGTGGGTCGAATTTAGAAATGATTGAAAAAGTAGGCACGGATAATATATTTCCTTTCGGTAGAAAAACTGAAGAACTTCTGGCAATGAATGATTATAATCCCAATGATATTATAGGTGCAGACAGAAGACTTGAAGATATATTTTCCCTCTTGGATGAATTATTACCTGCTGTTCAGGATGGACATGCAATATATCCACTGCTATCTTCCTTACGTGATGCAGATAGGCAATTTGCTTTACTTGATTTCGATGACTATGTGTCTAAACAAAAGGATATTGATATTCTGTTTGCTAATAAAAATGACTGGTACAGGAAATGTTTATTAAACATCGCAAGGGTCGGTTGGTTTTCTGCTGACCGTGCGGTAAAAGAATACGCTCAAACTATTTGGAAAATACCTGTATGAATAAGGGTTCAAAACTCACCGGTATATCTGTTGTTTCTGGTTGGGGAGCTGGTAAAGCCTACTTTGTAGGAAGAGCTGTACAACAAGCATCAGCAGTGACTATTTCCCGTCAGGAAGTAGGCAATGAGGTTATACGCTTTGGAGAGATACGCGAGCAGGCAAAAAAAGATTATCGTCAGCTTATAGAAGAGATGGGGGACAGGGCTCCACTGGACACTTCCATACTCAACATCTACGAACACATTCTCGATGATCCTGCTTTTATTGGGCAGGTGGTAGAAACTATTACTACACGTCTCTATGACCTTGAAAGTTCTATACGCATCGTTTCTGATGATTTCATAAAACGGTTTGAATCAGCTGGCACCTCCTATTTTAAAGAACGATGCAGCGACATGGTAGAGGTGTGCGAAAAACTTGTTTCTTATCTGTATCAGGACAATGGAAGAGCAAGGAGTTTCATTGAACCGGTTGTTTTAGTAGTACTTAGAACATTCACCCCTACAGACATTTTAGCCTATGATAAATCAAAAATTGAGGCTGTAGTCACAACAAGCGGTGGAAAAACCAGTCACGCTGCTATCCTTGCGCGCTCCTATTCAATACCGGTTATTTCCGGCGTACGTAACCTAAAGGAATATATTCATCCTGGAGACCAGTTACTGGTTGATGCTACCAATTCAACGGTGTACATCAGACCATCTGCTTCTGTTTTAGGAAAATACAAACGCAGTGAAGGTGTTGAGCAGCAATTAGCACATTTAAAGAAAAAGTGGTGCAGGCCCGTTTACACTAAAGATGGGGTTAAAATTGACGTGCTTGCAAATATTTCACTTCCAGATGACGTTGATGAAGCTGTTGAACATGGTGCTGATGGTATCGGTTTGGTTAGAACTGAATATTTGCTATCAAACAGAAAAGAGATGCCATCAGAAGATGTCCATTACGCCTACTATAAAGAGATACTTGCTAAGAGTAATGGAAAACCCTGTGTAATCCGACTTATGGATATCGGGGGAGATAAAATTCCTCAGTTTTTTGAAATGCCCTCAGAATTTAATCCGTTTATGGGCTGGAGAGCTATTCGTATTTTTCTGGAACGAAAAGACATATTCGCCACACAGATCAGAGCTATTCTAAAAGCTGGTGAAGGCTACAACTATTCTATCATGGTTCCTATGGTTACAACACTGCAGGAATGGCTTGCAGCAAAGGAAATAATAGGCAACATTGCTGCAGAAATGGGACTTAGTATGCCCAAATGTGGTGTGCTATTCGAAGTCCCTCTTTCAATTCTTGAGATGAATACTTTCATGAAAGAAATCGATTTTGCATCCATTGGAACAAATGATCTGATCCAGTATCTTAGTGCTGCTGACAGAAATAATTCAAAAGTTAACTACCTTTACAACCCTGTTGAACCAGCATTTTTAAGAATAATAAGATCTGCTTTCAGAACAGCAAATGATAATGGAATGCCATTATCAATTTGCGGAGAGATGGCCGGTAATCCTTCACATACCGCTCTGCTCATAGGCTTAGGACTAAGAAAATTCAGCGTTATGCCAAGGAATATCCCACTTATAAAAGAGCTAATAGCCAACATCAGTCTGGCAGAAGCTTCTGAAAGCATCTCTCATATAGATGCTATTGAAACCACTGAAGCTATGACTAAGTGGCTAAAAAATATCAATAAAAGACTTTTGGGTGATGCTCTTACCAAATTACCATCCACCGATGCACTGCTTTAGTTAACTGAATTAAGAGCGTTCCATTGCTATAAGGCGTAAGAATTCATTTCTGGTTGCAATCTCATCCCTAAAGCTTCCAAGCATAGCAGAGGTTATCATTTTTGAATTTTGCTTGGATACGCCACGCATCATCATGCAAAGATGCTGGGCTTCTATTACAACTCCAACCCCCTCAGCGTCAATCGGTTCCATGATCACATCTGCAATTTGTTGCGTGAGTCGTTCCTGAACCTGAAGTCTTCGGGCAAAACAGTCAACCAAACGCGCCAGCTTACTAACACCATACACTTTGTTTTGGGCGATATAGCCAATATGGCACTTGCCAAAAAACGGCAACATGTGATGCTCACACATACTGTACAGCTCTATGTCGCGTACGATTATCATGTGATTGCATTCCTCTTTAAATATTGCCTTCTTGATTATTTCTTCAGGATTCTGTTGATAACCCTGAGTCAGATGGGCCCACGCTTTGCAGGATCTGGTTGGCGTATCAAGCAAACCCTCGCGTTTAGGATCCTCACCAATAGACTCTATAATCATCCTGATCCCATTCTCCATTTTTCCATCCACTTTTTAACTCCTAAATTTCCAGTAACAAAAAACTCTCAGAAAACGTTTAAAATATGTAACAACTTTTTTTAAAAAAATTGAGGAACAGAAATTGCCGTTTAAGGCTAAAAAAATTATGTTTATAGGGAAAATACATTTTTCCTAGGCAATTATGGTTAAAGGAATTGGGTAAGAAGTATACTTAAGTTCTTAAACTGTTTAAAAAATCACAGGGAAAGGGCCGTTATCGTGCGTACCAGAACACAAAAGAAAAACTCCTATATCAAAGCGTTAGCTCTGCTTTTGGTGCTAATTGTTGGTATCATCCTGTACTCAAAAATCAGCAGTGGTGGGATGATGTCCGGTCTTGCCGGGTTATTAAATGCTGATTTCGAAAACTTTAGAAATCTAACACGGTTTGATGAAGATCAATTGGATGCTATACGAGAAGAGTTTGCCGGCTTTTGGGTTTACGATTTTGGTGATCCTGAGGTCGATCCGGTAGCTGTGTCTGAAAGGCTTGAATTAATCGATAATGGTATCGCATGGCATGTGATCACTTGGACTTTGAATCTACCTTCAGGAGAAAGAGAACGGTTTCATCATGTTAGAAACGGATATTTCGTTCCATATTCTTTAAGTCATGACAGCAGTACAAATCTTTGCGAAGGAATTATAATTCACCAGGCATTGGTAACTGAAGCTGATACCTGTTATGGGGAAAGTAAGGCGCTTGAGATGTGGGAACTTAGTTTTCAGGACGATAACTTAAACTTTAATAATCGCATATTCACTAAATATGATGGTGAACTTTTGGAGTTTTTTCCTGATAATGATTTACTACCTCTGGTGGATCGAATAGATGTTAGGGCATGTCGAATGGGACTAACTCTCAGGCATTTAAGCAGGGCTTCTTTGAAAGACAACTTTGACGAGGTTAAGGGAGATCGTAAAACCATTGTTGAATCCATTATAGAAGAGTATTACACTCCTCTTGAGATAGAAGAAATGGTAAGGGGGTATGATGAGAGAGCTATTCCTGAGAGTATAGATGTTACTCTTAACATTTCAAAAGAGGGTGAGGTGACTAATTTTAGGAATCATTCGACCAGTCTTGTAACCGCCAGGTTTAATAAAGAGCTGAACAGGGAAATCAAGGGATGGGTCTTTCCCGCCTTTCAGAAAGATGAGTCGTTTCGTATCACTATTCCTCTTAAGTAGAATGGACGATTTCTGAAAAGGTGATGTTGTGCTCTCAAGGTGTGTAATTAATCATTGTGTTGCTACTGTGACGGTATCATTCAGGCATACAAGTACCGGTAAAATAAGGATAAATCAGGTTGATTTAGATCCACCGGGAGAGGCCGTGACTTCAGAATCAGTTGTGTTTAAAGATGAGGAAAGGGTTTGGGAGTACTGTGAAGTTTTTCGCTTGTTTTTGAGCGGAAACATAAAGCAATTTCCTGATGTGCCGCTTGAGCTTAAACACGTTACTGCTTTTAGAAGGTCAGTTTTGCTTGCAGCAAGACAAATACCGTGGGGTAAAACAGTTACCTACGCCCAACTGGCTGAAAAAGCCGGAAACAAGGGTGCCATACGGGCTGCTGCTTCTGCTTTGGCAAACAATCCATTTCCTCTTGTTATTCCATGTCACAGGATAATTCGCAGTGATGGAACTTTGGGTGGTTTTTTAAAAAGTAAAAATGATAAATCAATTTTACTGAAAGAAAAGCTTCTGGAGCGGGAAGGTGTTGATGTAAATCAGCTTCGGCTATGAAACAATTTCCAGGCAGTCTCTATAGCACTGATCAAACTTTGTTGAGAAGCTATACCCTTTAAAGCAAGATCAAATGCTGTTCCGTGGCCTACAGATGTTCGTATTATAGGAAGGCCAACAGTGATATTTACACCCCGATAAAAGTCCATCGATTTTAGTGCTACAAAACCATGGTCATGTAACATTGATACAACTCCATTGAATTCACCTCTAAATGCCCGCATAAACACTGTGTCTGGCGGATAGGGCCCTGTAACCATAATGTTTTCTTCCCTGCCTCTTTTTATTGCAGGGTTTATCGTTTCTATTTCTTCTCTTCCAAAAAGGCCATTTTCACCAGCATGGGGATTGAGGCCACTTACAGCAATTAAAGGTTCCTTGTTTCCAAGTTGTTTCAAAGTTTTATTAAGCAAACGAATCTGTTTTAACACTCTTTCTTCATTTATCTGCTCGATTGCTTCCCTTAATGAGCAGTGTGTTGTTACGTGGGCTACTGCAACATCATGGAGAAGAAAAACCATTGAGTAGTTAGTAGTTGAAGTATAGTGAGCAAATATTTCGGTATGGCCTGGAAACGGTATCTCAGCAAGTTTTAATGATTCCTTACTGATAGGGTTAGTTATAACGCCACACGCTTTTTTTTCAATAGTAAGCTGTATGGCTTTTCGAATATAGCTAAAAGCAGCTTTACCGCAAATGGCCTGTGGCTTGCCGGGAGTGTACAAGTGTGGAGCTGTAACATTTAAACTGATGACATTAATTCTGTCTTTAACTGCCTCACATGGCTCAGTAATTTCGTTGAATCGGCAGTTTTGGTTTAGTTTTTTGGCTGTATATTGAAGAACAGAGAGATCTCCTACAATTACTACTCTAAACTTATCAAAGTAATCACTCTCAGAGAGTGCTTTTAGAGCAATCTCGGGTCCGATACCGGCAGGATCTCCCATCGTTAACAGAAATACCGGAGAATTTTTCACAGATTCAACACCAGGTTAAAAGAAGAATAAACGTTATAATGGTAAAATTAATAACAAAAATATAAAATAGCAATAATTGAGACGGCTGCTAAGGTGTATAGAATCTTTAACAATAAGAAGATAAAACAATAGTTTTGTGGAAATAGAAAAAAATAAAGCACCTATATGCTTTAGCGACCAGCTTTAAAATAGAAAGTAACTAATTCTGAATAGAAAAAAGGTAATACATACTGTTTTAATTCCTATTTTGAATCGGCTTTTCTAAATACTGAAGCAATGTTTTCCAGATTCTGTTCCTTAGATTCAGAAGCTTCTTTGTTTTCTTTTTGAATCTTTTCGTAAATTTCCTCTCGATTTACAGCAACATTCCTTGGTGCTTCAATTCCAAGTTTTACGTTTCTGCCATCCAGATCAACGATCTTAACCACGATCGTATCTCCAATGCGTATGGATTCACCAAGTTTACGTGTTAAAACAAGCATGGTATTATTTCCTCAAAATAGGTTCCCGGGTACTGTATTGGTCATCATCAATAATAATCTGTTTTCCAATCCTTTTGCTTTTATTAATTATAATGGGTCCAATCAGATTAGCTGTAGATTCTAAAGGGTTTTCTCGTATAGTAACAACAGAAAACAGTAGAATATCTTCAGGTTTTTCTATCCTTAGCTCTTCCAGCTGTGTTTTTTTTATATCTGGAGAGTAATCAGGTGAAAATAATAGGGGATTTATAATAGCGAATCGTAGACGCGATCCGTCTACACAAACAAGCCATTCAAACGGTGCATAATCAGGAATTGAAATAATTACAAATTCCTTATTGTTCTCAAAACCCGGAATGCCTGAAGGAAATTTGATAACGTCTTCACTGGAATAGACAAGATCCTTAAAAAAATCACTCATATACAATTGGCTCCAAGAAATTAATCACTAAAAAAATAAAATCATTTAAACCTCGAACAATGTCAATACTATGTACCATTTCAATTCATAATCATCTATCTTTCAATCCCCGTCTTTTTCTCTGGACGGGGATTGTGGGAATTATTATCCAAGCAGACTCAGTACGCTTTGAGGTGCCATATTAGCCTGAGCAAGCATGGAAGTTGAAGACTGGCTCAGTATTTGATTTCGGGTAAATTTGGTAGTTTCTGCAGCAAAATCAGCATCGCGAATCACCGATTCAGCTGCCTGCATATTCTGTTCCTGGTTTTCCTGATTTGTAAGAGCGTGTTCCATACGGTTCACTACGGCTCCCAAATCGGCCCTTAAGGAATTTAACCGGTTTAAAGCTTCGTCAAGAGTGGTTATAGCTTCAGCTGCATTTTCCTGTGTATCGACCTGAAGATTTGCTCCATCGATGCCAAGTGAAGCGGTATCCATTGGGTCTATTTGATACTGAATCGTGTCAGCTGTGGGGTCATTGTTTGGTCCAATATGAAATATTCCCCCTGGAGCGGCTCCCCATGGTGCATCGCCATTTAAAAGTTTTTGGCTGTTGTATTGGGTTCCGTTCACAACACGATCGATCTCTTCTTTGAGTTGATCGATTTCGATACCTATGTAACCTCGTTCTGTAGGTGTAAGAGTATCGTTTGCTGCCTGAATCGATAGTTCACGCATGCGTTGGAGCATAGAGTTTACTTCGATTAATGCACCTTCAGCAATAGAAAGCAAAGCAACTCCGTCCTGGATATTGCGTGAGCCCATATTGAGGCCGCGTACCTGAGTGCGCAGCTGCTCAGAGACACTTAATCCGGCAGCATCATCGGCAGCCCGGTTAATTCGCAGTCCGGTGGACAACTTCTCCAAAGATTTCTGAAGATTTCTGTCTACACTTCTAAGTGCGTTACCAGTAATCATAGCCGGCACATTGTTATTAATGCGAGGCATAGTACCCCCTTTTTAAAGATTATGCTTCCGTGCAGCCGGTCTTCCGTACTGCCTCCTCCAGGTCATCCTGACCATGCCTTGCTTCCTTGCTTCTTCTTTGCATTATATGCAACCTGTATGCCAAATCTGTTTTTGGCCCAAATACCACCAAAAACGTTAATTTAGTCCTTCACTCTCCATCCTAACAGGTAATTTTTGCCTCCTTATCAGAGAAAATTTACCAGGGAAGGTTGTATTACACGTGATACTGATTTCAGTGCAGCATTATATACATTTTCAGTCAGCATGAATCTGCTGATCGCTTCTGCCATATCGGTATCCTCAAGTGTTGACTGTAATTCCGTTGTTGTAGCAAGTTGGTGTTCATTGCGCTCAAGGGTAATTTCAAATCGATTCACCCGTGCTCCATTTTTTGCCCTCGCTGCAAGAACTGTCTCGTGAGCAGATGATATATTGTCCACAGAACTCTGTATCTGAGCATGATCATTGGTATGGAGTGCCTGAGCAAATGTTAGGATTGTAGTAATCATTTCATTTCCAGTAGCATTATTGTTAAAAACTTCATCCAATGTTATATTTATAGGCATGGTGATGCCGCTTTCAATTTCACGCTTGATCTCTCCTTGTGTAGTGACTATGTCACCATGCACATTTTTCCCCTTCGAAATATATTCAAAGCTGATACTGAACTCATCTTGCTGATAGTTGGCACCACCCGGTTCAATATCCTGAAGAAGATCGGGGTTTATAAGTGTTATTTGCCCAGTTATATAATCAATAGTATAATCAACACCTTCTGTATATTCAGCTCCCTGATAAGAAAGGGTAAAAGAACCCGGTAAAATATTTTCGACTGCATTTCCACTAAACCCTTCATATAATTGTACGGTAGAATTTGGTGCAAGTCCATCAGCCATAAAGTAGCTCATACGTAAGTTTTCATAATCATCGGCAGTAGTACTTTGAGACTTTTCTAACGTAAGGGGAGGGATTTTTGTTTGAGTTCCACTGAATATGTAGTCGCCCTTAAACTGCGTTACCGCAAGTGTTATCATTTGTTTAGATAGTTGATCAACTTCCTGTAAAATAAATTTTCGTTCATTTTCTCCTATTGTGTCTGATGATGCCTGAAGGCCAAGTTCACGCATACGTTGAAGTAAATTATTCATACTGTCCATGGCTGTTTCAGTTACATTCATGTATCCAAGGCCGTCTTCTATGTTGCGTCTGAACTGTTTGATTTGTTGTTTTCTGGTTTTAAGCTTCAAAGTATTAGCAACATCAACAGGGTCATCAGAGGGGCGCAGAAGACGTCTGCCGGTAGAGATTTGCTCCTGGAGTCTGGCAAGCTCACCATACCGTTTATTAATAACAGACTGCATATTTCGATTAACAGTTTGAAATGAAATTCTCATCTATTTGCCTCCTGCTTTACATATTCATCAATACATCAAGCATTCTGTCTGTAGTGCTGATTAAACGAGCTGAAGCCTGATAGGTATGCTGATATCTGATAAGGTTGGCCATCTCCTCATCCAGTGAAACCGCACTGATTGAATCCTGATGGCTCTGATACTGTTCTACCAAAAATTCCCTGGTTTCCAAATTGTTTTGAGATTGGTTTTTGCTTAATCCAAGTTTTCCAATGAAAGAGCTATAAAATTCGGAAAAAGTAGAGGTGTGATTTCCTACAGTATCGGGATTCATAACAAGATCAGTACGAAGTTGTGCAATGTTTAAGGCCGTAGAATTATCACCCGGCCCCATGAAACCACCGGTTCGGTAATTGAAATCAATTGTAAATTCCTGGTCATCATAGCCATTATGTAACAGCTGAAAGGTACCATTCTGGTAATTAATATGGTAATCGACACCCTCCCGAAGCAAATTATCCGCAGTACGAACCACTACGGAATCTCTCACTATGTTTCGCGCCTCTACCGGTGGGGTAGCATCCGGGACTCTAAATAATTGAGCAGGTGGATCACCATATTGATGGGCTGTTGGTGCTACGGTGTTTGTTACTGCCGATTGAATTTCCCCGGCAGAAGCTGCTGCAATATTATGAACATCACTTGCTATAGACGCAGAAATTTCTATATCACTGGCCCCAGTGGTTTCAGGGTCAAAGAAGAAAACACCACTATAACCCTCCATAGTATACCCTGCGGTGTGTAACGAGTTTACGTGTTCGACAAGTGATAAGGCTAATTGATCAATGTAGTCCTGATATTGAGGAACAGAGATATCACGGCTATCAAAGAGACCTTTAAGATGTCCGCCCCCGGGATTAAAGGGACGTTTCGATTCTGCGAAACGTATCGCAATATCTGTAACACTCTTTCCATCTGAAGTTTTCTGAGATGAAGTAGTCATTTCCAGTTTCTGGTGGTTAACCGGAGAGACTAAAATGCTTCCAGATGCGCTGACAGTGATCTGGCCCATTTTGTTTTCGGTCATTGAAATATCGGTAATTTTTGATAACTCTTTGAGTAATCGGTCTCTTTGATCTCTGCTGTCATTTGCATTCTGCCCGCCAACTTCGACAGCCCCAATTTCAAGATTTAGGTTATAAATCTGTTCAGTAATCTGATTAATCCTGTTTACCTTTTGAGTTATTTCATCATTTCGCGTTTGGCGAAGATCCCTTAATTCACCCGCAACATTATGAAATACATTGGTTAGAATTTCTGCATTTGTTTTAACCATGGTACGGGCAGAAAGGTCGGCTGGATTATTAGCAAGGTTTTGCCATGAATCGAAGAACTGGTCCATAAAGTGCAAAACTCCAGTATCTCCGGGTTCTGTGAATATATTCTCAATTCTTCTAAATGTATGATTCATTTCTTCAAAATACCCAACCTCAACATTTTGGCGCCTGATCTGATCATCTATAAAGGTGTTTCTCATTCGCTCTATATTAACAATAGATACACCCATTCCAACCTGACCCAAAGCAGAATCGTAGCGACTTTCTGTACTTAAGTTAAGTCTCTTTCGTGAATAACCTTCTACATCAGCATTAGATATATTCTGGCCGGCTATATCCATGGCCATTTGGGAAGCGAAAAGTCCCCTTGTGCCAGTATTTAATGATGATAACAGACTCATACGATTGTATCCTTATATTACCTGATTAATAACAGCAACACCTGTGGGAGAGTAGTTCTGTTTACCTCTTTTCTTGTATCCATTTGCACATCTTGTTGATTGTTTAATTAGATCAAAACTGTTATTCATAATAACCAGTGATTCTTCTAACAAAATGCGATTTGAAGTATTAATTTCACTTAATTTCTTTGCGCTCTCTTTAAGTTCAGCCGATACTTTTTCAAGATTTGAACAAAACTGAGTAGGAGCAAACTGTAGCAGTTTGCTTAAACGAACTGAGTGGGGGAGATTTAGTTTGTTGCATAAAGTGTTGCATATATCGATTCTTTTTTCTTCAAGCTTATCAACCAACCATATTTGTTCATCATACGCTTTACTGGAATCGTTCAACAGTTCAATGCTATCTTCTTTTATGCTTTGGTTTATGCAAGTCGCTGATTTTATGAGTTTAGTATAAAGCTCCAATTCCTGACTTAACAGTTCAGTTAGCTGCTTGAAAATAGGTGTTAAATCCATTTCTTACTCCATTTCTGCAGCTCTGGCTTCGTTTCTCATGCGCAGTACTGCTTTTACATAGTGCTGAGTTTCTTTAAAGGGAGGAATCCCGTTATACCGTCTTACATTGCCTGGTCCGGCATTGTAAGAGGCTAATGCCAATTGCTCATTACCATTAAACATATCGAGCATTTGTCTAAGATATCTAACCCCACCATCTACATTTTCCCGGGGTGAAAAAGAATTTGTAACTCCAAGCTCTCGTGCCGTTGGATCCATGAGTTGCATAAGCCCTTTGGCACCGGCTCTCGAAACAGCATATGGATCACCTGCGGACTCTCTTGCCATTACAGCTTTAACCAGGTAGCGATCTACATTATATTTTTGCGCTTTTTCGTCGATGAGATCACTCCACTTATTAACTGTTCTAAGAAGAGGGCTTAAAGTGGAGTTAGCAGTATTGGGCTCCGTAGGTGAAGGAGTGTTTATGACTGAAGTTGCTGGTCGTTGTTTTGCCCATAAAGGTATTTCTCTCCACTCTCTTGAAGCGTTGAGTGTTTTTTCTGGAGTATCATGGCGTTTTATTTCTCGTTTAAGGAGATTACTTAATCCAAGTGATGAATGACGGGCACTCAATGATGCGTATTGGTTATCAAGCATTTCGGTGTAAATTTTCCCCGCCATACTCTGAGGTACCAATGCCCCTTCGCCAACTGTGCTGCGCATTGCACGTAACATGATGGAGGTAAACATGGCTTCAAATTCCTGTGCAACGGCCTTGATCCCTTCAGGGCTGTTTTTTAAATTATGGTACTGATTAGGCATTGATGAAATGTGCATAAAACAGAATTCCTTTCCTGTGACAGGTGAATATGCAATACATATGCCAATTCATAATATGCAAAGAATCAACTGTTTACGTTGGTTGGGAAGTTTGGAAACGGAAAAATATGCCTATTAGATTGGTAGAAAACTCCTGCCATTTTAAAAAATGTACAGATTTATGTGAAAGAGTGTGCGATGTTGGTTGCTAGTTCTTTATTACTTACATATATTTAATATCAGTTTCCGAAGACTTTCATATTTTGGATGTTTTCGGTTTTTTTTTTCTCCAGGAGAATACATGGTAAAAGTTCTGGTTGCAGATGATGATTTAGACTCTCATGAGCTTCTCAGTGACATACTTCAAATCAATTTTCAGGATGTGCAGGTGGACCGGGCATTAAACAGCTCAAGTTTTGTAGCAAAGGTCATGGAAAGCCAAACCCAGTATGATCTGATTTTGTTCAGTGTCGACATCGATGAAGAGCCTCAGAAAATAGTGCAGCAGATCCAGAGCCAATTTCCTGATATTTTAAACAGAACTGTTCTTATGGTAGGGGCAGACCAATCTAGTTTAAATTCGGAGCTTTTGCAAAAGCTGCCCAGAGTATCCAAACCTTTTTCTCTTGATCATTTTGCTGAAATAATCAGAAAGATCTGTGTAGAATAATCATTTACCTTCCATCTCTGCTTGCTGCTATACTTCTGATCAAGTTTAAATTGACCATAAAACATGGATCCCAGGGGTAGGTATGAAACTCTTTGATTCACACTGCCATCTTCAGGACGAGCGTATTTTGGGGGAATGTGCTGATGTTGTTAATCGTGCAATCTCTTCCGGGATTGCTGGGATAATGTGCTGTGGGACTCAAATTGAGGATTGGTTGAGAGTAGAAAAACTCACAAAGAAACATTCTGTCATATATGGCTCATATGGAATTCACCCCTGGTATGCACAGCAGGCATCTGAACAAGGATACGAAAAACTTGAGGATCTGCTCAGTGCTGACTCCAGAGCCGGTCTGGGAGAGATAGGGCTGGATTATACGGTCACTACAGATCGTTACAAGCAGCTTGAAGTATTGAGCCGGCAGATTACTATTGCTGAAAAGTATGAACGCACCATAAGTGTTCATTGTGTTAAGGCATGGGGTGATCTGATATCTCTATTCAGAAAAAAAGGAGGGGTGAAAACAAGAGGGATAATTCATTCTTTCTCAGGTTCGGCTGAAGTAGCAAGTGAGTTGGTTGAACTGGGCTTTTTTATATCCTTTTCTGGTTCCATATGTAACCTTCGGAATAAAAAGACCCCTAACTCTTTAAAGGCGGTTAAATGGGATAGAATACTGCTTGAAACCGATTCTCCCGACCTGCTGCCTGTGGGTGTACTAAATGGTCCCAATGAACCGGCTAATTTGGTCTTTATTGCACAAAGAGTGGCTTCTATCCTTGAAGCAGAAGTCGATGAAGTGGCATCAAGTACTTACCAAAATGCTTTGAAGGCATTTAATATTATAGATTTTATGAAATAATTTTTGCCGGATCAAGTTGAGTGAACAAAATTTCTAATTTTTTCGTATCAACAGGGGGGCTATATAAATAACCCTGAACCTTTTTGCAGCCCTGCTTGATCAGGTACTGTAACTGTTCATCTTTCTCTACACCTTCAGCAATAACTTCCAGATTCATGGTTTGTGCAAGTACAATAATAGCTTTAACGATTGCTTCGTCATTGGGGTCAATAGAAATATCCTTAACGAATGATCGGTCTATTTTTAGGGTATGAATAGGGAATTTTTTTAAGTAACTCAGCGATGAATATCCGGTGCCAAAATCATCAATGGCTATCTTTATACCCATATCTTTGAATTTATTGAGGGTTAAAAGTGTGGTTTCCGGGTTTTTCATTCCAAGGCTTTCTGTAATTTCCAGCTGAAGGAAATTTGAGCAAAGGTTTGTGTGCGATAACACCCGTGCTACAGTAGAAATCAGGTCTTGTTGTTGAAACTGTCGTGCAGAGAGATTAACAGAAACACTTATATCGGTGTTAAAGTGTTTTTGCCAGTATTTAAGCTGTTCACATGCGGAAAATAGCACCCATTCACCAATTGGAATGATAATACCTGTTTCTTCGGCAATAGGTATAAATTGAGCTGGTGGGATCATACCCAGCTGGGGATGATTCCAGCGAATCAGTGCTTCAACTCCAATCAGTGTTTGATTTTCTGTATCAATCTGAGGCTGATAAAAAAGTACAAATTCATCTCTTTTCAGTGCTTTTCTAAGATTGTGCTCCAGGGTTAATTGCTCAAAGGCCTTAGCGTTCATGGCAGGCTTATAGTGTTGATAATTATTGATACCCATCTCTTTTGCTCTTTGCATCGCAGCTTCGGCATTTTTTAGTAGCTGTTCAGGATTTTCCCCATCAGAGGGAAAAATACTTATACCAATACTTGTGGTCACATATAATTCATGATCATCAAGCTTTATTGGTTGTGTGCATAGGGTAAGAATACGTTTGGCGACTTTTGCTGCATCCTGTTGTTGTGATATCTCTTCCAGAATTATTGCAAATTCATCATCACCGAGTCTAAAAACAGCATCAACATCTCGAAGTGAATCGTTCAGTCTGTTAGCAATAGTTTGAAGTAAAATATCCCCGTTTAAATAGCCCAGAGTATCATTTATGATCTTAAAACGGTTGAGATCAAGTAAAAGCAATGCCATTAAACTTTTGGTTCTTCGGGCGTGGTTGAGCATAAAAGAGAGACGGTCGTGAAGTAAAAGTCGGTTTGGAAGCCCTGTTAAAGGATCGTAATAGGCATGTCCATGGTTTTGGTTTCTGATGTTTTGGGATATATCACTAAATATTCCTACATATTGTCTGACCTGATTCTCTGAATCCTTTACCGCTTTAATACTAAGCCATTCAGGGTAGATTTCACCATCCTTACGTCTGTTCCAAATCTCTCCCTGCCACACACCATGTTTATTCAGCGAATGCCACATATCATGATAAAACGTACTGTTATGACGATTTGATTTAAGAATAGAGATTTTTCTACCAATAACCTCAGTAGTACTATATTTAGTAATGGTTGAAAACCCCGGGTTAATAGATTCAATTATCCCCTGGTCATCTGTTATTACTATCCCCTCCGAGGCATTAGTGAAAATGACATCCCAAAGTTTCAGTTTGTTTTTCGCTTTTTCGTTCTTCTCCGGTGCATACAGTTTGAGTTGTACCTTGAGTGTTTCTAGTTCTTTTTGTAATTGTTTGCGAGTCTTAGGTCTATTCATATTTTTTGTGATATGTTCCAGGAGTTCTCTTGCCATGCCTTTTAACGTAGATTATATCACTTATTTTTAAATGGCGCAATTGATTTGATCTTAAAATCTGAGGAGTATATCATAAAAAAAATTCAAACATATGTTCATGAACCGAAGTTTGTGGCGTATCCTGAATATATTTTAGATATTCTGTGGTACAGATCTGAATTCTGTTTTCCTAAAAGGATACTATACGCCAAAAAAGTAGAAGACAAAATAAAAAACTGAAAGAGGCAGGGGGCCTAGCATGTCTTTGGTTTCACAGAGTAACAACCCTGAAGTGACGGATCAGCAGACCAGTGATTTCTGTAAAAAGGAGAATGCTATCAATACTATTCATGAGTACCGAACCCATAATTGCAGCCAATTACGGAAAAATCATGTAGGTGAACTTGCCAGAATCAGTGGATGGATTCATAATAAAAGAGACCACGGTGGAGTGCTTTTTATCGATCTGAGAGATCATTACGGTATTACTCAGGTAGTTATATACCCCAACAGGGCATTTCAGAAAAAAATCGCGCACCTTGCAAAAGAAACTGTAATACGTTTTGACGGGCTTGTTGCATTGCGCTCCACTGAAAACATTAACCCCAAGATCCCTACCGGTGAAGTAGAAGTGGTAGCAGACAGTTTCATCGTTCTTGGTGAGAGTGAAACTACTCCCTTTAGCATATTCCCTGAAGATCCCCTACCTGAAGAGATGCGTCTTGAGTATCGGTTTCTGGATTTAAGACGTTCTGAAATACACAAAAACATTGTAATGAGATCAAAAGTAATAGCTCATATCAGAAAACTGCTTACAGAAATGGGATTTAACGAGTATCAGACACCTATTCTCACCAGCTCATCTCCTGAAGGGGCACGCGATTATCTTGTGCCATCCAGATTGCACCCGGGACAGTTTTATGCTCTGCCTCAGGCTCCACAGGTTTTCAAACAGTTGCTGATGGTTGCAGGTTTTGATCGATATTTTCAGATCGCACCTTGCTTTAGGGATGAAGATGCACGAGCTGACCGTTCACCAGGGGAATTTTATCAGCTCGATATGGAAATGTCTTTTGTTACACAGGAGGATGTTTTTAAGATTGTCGAGCAGGTGTTGGGCGATGTGTTTACTACTTTTAGTGACTGGAAATGTGATGAAATTCCATTTAGAAAAATCCCTTACAGAGAAGCAATGGTTAAGTACGGGACCGATAAACCTGATCTGCGTATAAATATCGAAATACAGGATGTATCAGAGTATTTTCTCGATTCAGGTTTTAAAATCTTTTCTGATACAGTTAAGGATGGGGGAGTAGTTCGTGCAATTCCGTTAAAGGGAGGGGGAGCTCAACCCAGAGCCTTTTTCGACAGAATGGTTCAGTTTGCGCAATCGCTAGGTAGTCAGGGCCTTGCTTATCTGGTATGGAATGATGATGGGATCAAGGGGCCTATAGCTAAATTTCTCGCTCCAGAAAAAATAGAGCAGCTGTCCTCGGATCTGGAAGTAAAATCGGGAGATGTGGTCTTTTTTGTTTGTAACGAGGAAAAAACCGCAAACAAATTAGCTGGAGAGATTCGTTTGAAACTGGGCAAAGAACTGGATTTAGTAGAAAAAAATGCCTACAGGTTTTGTTGGATCACAGATTATCCCATGTATGAATACAATGAGGAGTCAAGGAAAATAGAATTTTCTCATAACCCCTTTTCAATGCCACAGGGTGGGCTTGAAGCACTTAATACTATGGATCCTTTAAGAATTAAGGCTTTTCAATACGATATCGTTTGTAATGGAATTGAGCTCTCAAGTGGAGCTATTAGAAATCACAGACCCCAAATAATGTACAGGGCTTTTGAAATTGCTGGTTATACTAAGGATCAGGTTGATAAACGATTCGGTGCGTTGATAAAAGCGTTTCGATACGGTGCTCCACCTCATGGTGGAATTGCTCCGGGCATTGACCGTATGATTATGCTCCTTACTGATGAACCAAATATTAGAGAGGTTATAGCTTTTCCGATGAACCAAAAAGCACAGGATCAGATGATGAATGCACCTGCAAATGTTAATGAAAACCAGCTTAAGGAGCTTAATATAAAGCCTGTGCAGTATTAGAAAAAAAGGAGGGCTTTATGTATAAGGTTAAAATTCTTTTAGTATCGTTTTCCCTTTTATTTACAGGGGTGTCTCAGGCAAAACTTTTGATCCCAATGGATCAGACACAAACAGATCATCTAAAAGCATATGGTGTGGTGTATAATATTCTTAAAGAGGGCCAGACAGTCTATTGGCTTCTTAACTTCCGGGGTGGCTCCTTTGCTCTTAATAATGGAGATTCTTTTATACTGAATTTTCGCAAAGCAGGAGTAAAGACTACAGACATTGGCCCCGAAAAATGGGGTGAAATATCCAAAACTATTGAAGAGAACAACATGCATAAGGTTGTTTTGGAAACACCACCTAAAATAGCTGTCTATACCCCTCCGGGTAAGCTTCCCTGGGATGATGCTGTCACACTTGCCCTGACTTATGCAGAAATACCCTTTGATAAAGTTTATGACAAAGAAGTACTTTCAGGAAAACTTGATGACTACGATTGGCTTCATTTGCACCATGAAGATTTTACTGGGCAGTATAGTAAGTTTCATCGAAGTTTTAGCAATGCCCCATGGTATCAAAAACAACGCCATGAACTTGAATCTCTCGCCAGAAGCCTTGGTTTTGATAAGGTGTCCGAATGTAAGAAAGCAGTAGCTTTAACAATAAGGAAATATGTGGAAAATGGAGGCTTTCTGTTTGCAATGTGCAGTGCTATTAATACTTTAGAAATTGCTTTGGCTGCCCTGGGGACAGACATCGTCGATGAAGTTTATGATGGTGATGGTGTTGATCCCGACTATAGAAGTAAGCTTGACTTTACTATGACTATGGCTTTTGAAAATTTTGAAATCATTACTGATCCCCTTGCTGCAAGCTTTTGTAATATTGATGTAAATCAGGTAAACACCCCAAATCGAAAAGAAGCAGAGGATTTTGTACTCTTTGAGTTTAGCGCAAAGCTTGATCCTGTCCCAAGTATGTTGACCCAAAATCATTCATCTGTAATTAAAGGATATTTGGGACTCCTTACTTCTATGAACCGTAATGTGATCAAAAACGATGTGATAATTTTGGGTGATGTTCCCGGTACCACTATGGTTAATTATATACATGGAATCATAGGAAAAGGACAGTTTGCCTATCTTGGTGGTCATGATCCCGAAGACTATGCTCATGCCGTAGGGGATAAGCCAACAATGCTTGAGCTTCATAAAAATTCACCCGGGTACAGGCTTATCCTCAATAACGTTCTCTTCCCTGCTGCTCAAAGACAGGAGAGGAAAACTTGAACACGAGTAAAAAGGCCCTCTTTTCCTGGTATATGTATGATTGGGCTTACTCGGCTTTTGCTGTAACTGTACTTGCCGGATTTTTTCCTCTTTTTTTTAATAAATACTGGTCCGCTGGTGCCCACACCAATTTAAGTACATTCAGGTTAGGGGTGGGGAGTACTGTTGCAGGTTTACTGATTGCATTTCTCTCTCTCTTTATGGGGTCAATCGTTGGTGTCGGTAGAGGAAAAAAAAGATTTCTTGCCCTATTCATGTTGCTTGGTACTACAAGCACTTTTGGGCTCTATTTTATCTCACATGGAAACTGGTTAGGTGCATTAATCGTATTCATTCTCGGTAATATCGGATTTTCCTGTTCAGACCTTTTTTATAACTCGCTTCTGGTTGATGTCGCCGAAAAGAAAAAAATGGATCGTGTATCTTCAATTGGTTTCTCTTTTGGTTATCTTGGCTGTGGTATACTGTTTTTAGTAAATGTTTTGATGGTCACCTATCCGAATTTTTTTGGATTTGAAAGCGAGATCCACGCTATAAGGGTTTCTTTCCTGACTGTTGCGATTTGGTGGGGCGTATTTTCTGTACCATTATTTCTTTTTGTTAAAGAAAAAGAAATCAGGTATAGTCAAGTTACCAAACCTGCCCTTCTAAATACCTTATCGAATCTTAAAAACACATTTCGGTTAATAGCAAAGAATCGTAGTGTGTTTCTGTTTATTTGTGCGTATTGGCTTTATATCGATGGGCTTAACACCTTTATAAGGATGGCAATAGATTTTGGCCTCTCTATTGGCTTTTCTTCAAGGGCTCTAATGATCGCTCTTTTAGCAGTGCAGTTCATTGCTTTTCCATCGGCACTAGGATTTGGTCTTCTCGCCAGATATTTTGGCGCACAGAAAATGATACTGTTTGGAATACTGATTTATATAGTTGTTATAGGTGGGGGGGCATTTGTGCTTGAAAATGAAATTCAGTTCATTATACTTGCCTCTTTAACGGCTATTGCGCAGGGAGGTATTCAGGCTCTTAGCAGATCATATTACGGAAAATTGATTCCTCAGGGAAAAGCATCAGAATATTTTGGGTTCTATAATGTTGTTGGAAGATTTGCTGTTGCAGGACCGCTACTTGTTGGAATGGTTACATTTTTCTCTCATCTTTTAGGTTTAAAGGCAACTTTGGCATCCAGGGTGGGAATGTCTTCGATAGTACTTTTATTTGTTAGTGGTGCTGTTTTCCTGATCATGGCAGAGAAGACCCGCAAAAAAGTTTCGATCTCCAGTATTGGAAATGTTGATGTAAAGATAGTAGGAGAGAAAATATAAAATAAAAAAAGAGTACTCAGCGTTGAGTACTCTTTGAGCTTGGTTTCTTTGTATTTACTATTGCTAGTGCTAATTTGCTATACTAAAATCCATTTCCTCAACTGGTTCTTCAACCGGGGGATGATCAGATTTTAAGCTTTCGATATCAGCATAAATAGTACTTAGGTTGTTGCTTGAGATAAGAAAAACATCATCTCTTATGTCGGACATAATAAAGCGATTGTTAGAATCTTCCTTTTCTGCTCCTATTACAATACTGTGGCTTGTGCCTGTGGCCAGGTCAACAGAGACGGTTAAGTATGGTTGAGAGAGTCCAAGCTTGTCTTTGTCCTTGATCTCGTTTTCAAAACCGGTGGCATTCAGCGAAGATAGTACTGATAACATATTCTGTACACTGTCCTGAGCGGCGTAATGCTCAACAGGTTCATTAATGTTCCAGTGGTTTTCTGTTCTATCAAGAACAATATCTTCATCTATCCCCGATCCGGAAATAGAAATACGTGAGGCAAAGTTCTCATCAAAGCTCAAAATCCGCTTATCTCTCCATCTGTTCAAGTCACTAAAAAAGGAGCTTCTAATTCCCCCCGGAACTGTATACACCGAATTAGAACCTGCCAAACGTACATAATGGCTGGTCCAGTCTGTAGCACTTTTGCCGATGTAAAAGGAACCTAGGAGGCTCTTAGAACGGTCCCACACTTGAACATGTATTCCCGATTCGCTATCCACTTCAAACAGTGGCTGGTTATCTGGATTTTCAGATACCAGCACATCTCTTCTAAGGTGTACAATTTTTTCGAGAATTGTTTGAACCGCTGCACTGTCAGCACGATATACGGGTGTTTGATCATCAGCAATAAAACCCTCTGTTGATTCATCTGGATCTTTATGCTCTGCTGTATGTTTAACTTTCCAGGTGTTGTTGTCCCTCGTAAGTTTAACAGAACTTTGATTACCCTGTATCGAAATTTGGGAAATAGAGTTTTCATTAAGACCCGGAAAAAATCGCAAACTGTGCTCAGGTGGTCTGGTGTTGCTTAGTTTTTCCGAAACGACTATAATCAGAATAACGATTATAAGCACACTTAAAGCAAGCAGTGTCTTTCTATTCATTATGCCTGATCCTCCTTTTTAACATCACTTGTTTTAACAGTAACAGGTACTGCAATTCTTTCTCTACGTTTGTAAAAGATAAATAATCCGATGATAATCATAATTGCTGGCATTAAAACAATATTTGTTATCCTTATCAGGTTAGGCGCAAACGATCCTTCGCCAATGAGATCGCTGGTAATAGAGTTGTCCCTGATCGCACGGGAACGAATATCAATAAGGTTGTTATCGAGTGTAAGCCAATCTACAAGGTTTAACATTAACGTGAGATTATTTTTGGATGCATTTTCGGCAGAGACAAAATCAGCATCACCAATTACAACAAGATTTGCATTTTCATTAGAACTAACAAAGGGATAGGATACATCACTTGCGGATGCTGCAGACAGATTTATCTGGCTTAGTTTGTCATCGTCACTTATTTGGGTTTCAGTTGAGGTTGTGGTGATCTCTCCGTCAAAATAACTATTGAAACTTCCTGATAAGTGTGCAGCTAAAATATGTGGTGAGGTTTTGTCTTCATCCGGCGGTACCCAATCCTGTTGGGGGTTCAAATTAAAGAAACCTTCTGCGATCCAACTTTCTTTACTTGATGAAGCCAGAGCTGTTGCTTTAATATCACTTTCAGGATCATCTTCTGTTGGAATGGTCAAAGAGCTTACCCATGGTAGCACTACATCAGCAAGGGATGATACGGCAGGATTTGTTTCGTTAAATCCATCGCCCCTTACACGTACAAAGTAGGGATAGGGAACGTTAACATGCATGCTAAATGGTCCAAAGTTCTGTGGAATTTGAACCTGACCACATGAAGGGTCAAGAACAAGATTACGCTCTACACGTACACCATAATGTTCTAATAAGTCTAAAATAGGGGTTTCTTTGACTTGTCCCATTACTCCATGTTGAAAGCTGACATCCACCGCATCAGCCATCACGATCAAATTCCCCCCCCCTCATAAAGAACTGATCAAGTGCATAAAGCGTTTTCTGGTCAAACTCAGAGCCTCCGGGAACGATAAGTGTTCTTATCTTGCTGTCAACAGGATTGCCATCACTTAACTCAACAGTTTCAACTGTGTAGTTTTCTTTTAATCCTTCAAACAAAGGGGTGTATAGTTGTTGAATCGATGATGGAGGATTTGGATCTTGTTGGTGCATTTGGGGCATAGGCATAGAATTACCTTCAGTATCGAGAACTCCTACAGTAGGAACCTCAGTACGAACCACTCGCATAATTGCCTGTGTAAGATCATATTCCAAATTATGCAGGTTTTGTATTACAGGGATAGATTCACTCCTATCCTCAAAAAGGATAGCTAATCCAAGATACCCGTTCATTACCTGGGCCTTATCTCTGTCAAACGACTGAATTTGAACTTCAGGAATTCCAAGTGACTGTGCAGCCTGACGTATTTGCTGGTCATCTGCGGGATCTTCGTAGGTGATCCTCAGATTTGGCCCTGAGTAGGCTTTGTACTCAGAAAGTAAGTCTTTAATAGTTGCTACAGTCTGGTGCATATGAGAGGGAAGGTTTTTTGATAAAAACACTCTAACATTTACCAGATCATTAAGCTCCCTTAAAGCTCGTTTGGTTGGCTCTGAAACGCTATACTGTTTTGATTCAGTCATGTCGATACGAGTGAAATACCGTGTAGAGAGATAGTTGAGAGCCACCAGAACGGCTAAGACTGCAGCGATAAAGATCGACAGCTCAGTACGGTTTTTAAATTTTTTATTTTCCATAATTATTATCCGTCTCCAGTGTTTTATTCGTATTTTCTGCTACCAAGTGATTGTACATTCAGAAATAGAAAAAATCCAATTACTGACAGGTAATAAATAATGTTTCTACTGTCAATAACTCCGCGCTCAATGCTTTCAAAATGATTGGCGAGGCTTAGATGGCTTAAAATGGGAACCATAGCTGAAGGCATCCTTAAAGTCATAAAAGGACTTCCGATCATTATTAAAATGAAAATTGCTACAAGTCCTAAGATAAAAGCCACGATCTGATTTTCTGTATGTGAAGAAACCCAGAGCCCTATCGATAAATAGGCGGCCCCCATTAATATTGCCCCTAAATAACCACCAATAATAGGGCCTGGATCAGGATTACCCAAAATCATTAATGTTACAGGTATTGTAAGGGACAGTAAAATTACAATGGCAAGGAAACTGAAACTTGCTAAAAATTTACCTAAAACTACCTGAACATCACTTACTGGCCATGTCAGAAGAAGCTCAAGAGTTTTAACTTTCTTCTCTTCTGCCCAGCTTCTCATTGTAATAGCTGGTACCAGAAAAAGAAAAACCCAGGGGAGCAGACTGAAATAGGATCTCATCTCCACTTGGTTAACAAGAAAGAACGTCTGAAAATATAAAAAATTGGTTACAGCAAGATAAACAGTTATAAATATATAAGCAATAGGCGATATGAAAAATGAAACAAATTCTTTTTTAAAAATCGCCAGAACCGTATTCATGAATTAACCCCTTGTTAGTTGAGTGAACACCTCTTCAAGGCTTGCAGATTCTTTTCTGAGTTCCGCAAGACTCCAACCATTATCAACAACACATTTAAACAACTCTTCACCTATCTCCTCTTTATTGCTTCCTTGCACTTCAACATTATTCCACTCCCCATCAGAAGCATCGAAAGAGACGGTGTTGATGTTGGGTAATTGGGACATGGTGGATCTGATTGTTTCCTTCTCTCCCTTAATCTTAAGCATATAACGGCTACCGCCTTCAGATCCGTGTGTAAGCTCATCGGGTGTACCGGTCGCTACAATTGATCCTTCATTTATTATAAGTAATCTATCGCAAGTTGCACTAACCTCGGAGAGAATATGGGAACAGTAGATCACTGTTTTTTCTTTTCCAATTCTTCTGATCAAATTTCTGATCTCAACAATCTGATTCGGGTCAAGTCCGGACATCGGTTCGTCTAGGATTAATAAGTCCGGATCGTGCATCATTGCCTGAGCAAGACCCACACGTTGGCGATACCCCTTAGAGAGTTTCCCAATCTGACGCCCAGACATTTGAGAGATGTTGCAGATGGTAAACATCTCATCTATTCTTCTTTTTAAAACGCCTGCTTTTAGGCCTCTTATCTCTCCTACAAAATTTAGATATTCTTTTACGGTCATGTCGGGGTAAAGAGGGGTGTTTTCAGGAAGATACCCTATCTTTTTTCTGACCTGTAGGTTGTTTTGGCTGGTATCAGTCCCATCTACCAGAACTGTGCCATTGGTTGGGGGAATAAAGCAGGTAATAATACGCATCGTTGTCGTTTTACCAGCGCCGTTGGGTCCAAGGAATCCAAATACTTCACCCTTTTTGATGTGAAAGTTCAGATTCTTTACGGCGTGAACCTCTCCGAACTTTTTGTGAAGGTTTTGCACCTCCAACATGAACGCACTATCATTTGCTTGCATAAAGTACCACCGTTGGATGAGCTAAGGTGAATTGATGTGATAAGAACTTGTTCTGAGGATTTATTCCAGAGAATCAATAAGAACACTTTTTGATTTCAGAACCGTTCTTCTTTTTTGGTTCTAAATACGTCTTGTACTCTGGATTATTGTAAGAAGATGTTTTTTTTTGATTTTAGAGGGGATGTTGCTATATCCCCCCGATAATCAATGAGGTATAGACTTGTGTTACTATCTAAGTTTTATTCCTCGTTCTTTTTGGCTTCCTGGATTTGAATTCTTAAATCCTGGGCCATTTTCTTAATGCTTTGAAGACTTTTTCTTGCACGTGTTCCAGCTGATTTATTGCCACGTTCAAATTTTTCGTATTCCTCTTTGAGTATTTCAACTTCATTTAAAAATTCCTGAAGACTCATTGTTCCTCCTTGGAGAAGATAATTGAAAAGGGATTGAAAGTTTTACGTTTTTAATAGGGCGCATGGTTTGTACCCGCATCATAATATCATAATTGACAGCGTGTTTGCGCCAGTCTTTTTCGCTTTTTTATGGGGTTTTTACCTAAAAAATCCTATTTAAGCTTGTAATATAGCCCGGTAGGTTGGAAAAAAGATGATGAGAATGGAAGAATATCTTGTACGGTTTCGGTTATTATGCGTGAGAATAAAGAACGTTGTTTGAGATTCTCTACCGGTCTGGTTCCTTCAGGAACTCCTGTTAATTTTTGCAGATAGCCAAGTGCGTCCTCAAAACCTCCAAGTGTGTCAATTAAATTTTTATTCAATGCCTGCCGACCAGTAAAAATACTGCCATCAGCAAGGGATTTTACCTCACTGAGCTCAAGATCACGTGAACTGGCAATATCAGTGATAAACTGATCATGAGTATCGTGCAACAATTCCTGAAGCAGCCCTTCTTCGTAATGGGTCATCTCCCTGTGAGGACTGGCGATATCCTTATATTCTGCACTTTTTATCGTTCGGAAGCCTATACCCAATCTATCTGTCAATTCTTTTGTTTCAGGAGAAGTAAAAATAACGCCGATTGAACCGGTTAAGGTTCCTGGTGAGGCAAAGATCTTACTTGAAGGAGCACTTATATAATACCCCCCGGAAGCGGCAATAGCTCCCATACTTACCACTACGGGTTTATCGCTTTCTTTGTATCTAACTATCTCACTGTATATCTCCTGACACGGAGCTACTGCACCACCCTGTGAATCAATCCTGAGTAACACTCCTGCAATGCTTGGGTCAAGGCGAAAGGATTTTAGCTCCTGCACCACACTTTCGGATTCAGTGATTACACCGTTAATTCTGACAAGACCCAGTTTCCTTAGTGATGATGAGCTTTTGACACTGTGTTGGTTAGGGCTTAAGGAAATTATAATTCCAAATATGATGGGAAAAAAGATCACCAGTGCAATGATATATTTTTGAAATTTCACCTGGTATCTCCTGTGCGAATCACTTTGATAGTATCACCTGGCATTAAAACAGCATCCTGCTGGAGATCGTTTAATTCATACAACCTCTCTAATGAGATATCAAAGAGGTTAGAAATCCTCCATAAGTTATCACCTTGTCTTATTTGGTAATATATAATCTGCTTGGAATCTTCGCTCTCGCTGCTGGTTTCAGGAGTGGCACTGGGAGAAGCAGATGCTTTCGATTTCTCATAGTAAAGAATATCTCCGGGAAAAATACTTGGATTACGGGAACTGAAATTATTGGCCTTTAAAAGATCACTGAGACTTATTCCAAGATCTTTAGCTATGGAGTAGGGGGAGTCGCCGCTTTTTACAACATACTCCGCCATTTCTGAATCGGAAGTTGAAGTAGTGTTTTGGCTTCTAACAGGTGCAGAACGATAAATAATTAGACGTTGCTCTAAACCAAGTTGTTCTGGATTATCTAAATTGTTCCAATCACAGATGTCCTGTACAGAGACACCGAATTGTTGTGCGATTCGCCAAAGAGTATCACCAGGTCTTGTTCTATATGTTATTCTTTGTGCTCCTTCAGTTTGTCCCCCTGAAGGGCTTCTTTGTTGAGGCGTAGATGCTCTTTGTGCTGTTTCTTTACCAACAGCAGGAAGTGGAATATATAGGTGGTTTCCTGCGATAATTCTGTTGGTTCTTAGCCTGTTTACACTCCTGATTGCCTCAACTGTTACACCAAAATTTCTGGCAATAGCAATAAGGTTATCACCTCTGCGGATTCGGTATCTGTACCATCGTACCTTTTTCTCGTCAGGTAAGTCACTAATAAATTCTCTAAATGTTTCAGCGTACCCATTAGGTAAATAAAGAAGTACATCTGACATATCTGGTGGTGTACTCCAGTGAAGGATATGTGGATTAATTCTCCTTAAAGTATCCAGCTCAATACCTATGCCTTCTGCGATTGTAGATAGTTCTATACACTCATGAACATAGACCGTGTCTCTATCAAAAACAAAATCCTCTTCATAAGTGAAACCAAATACATCGGGATTTTTGGCTACAATCAGTGAGGCAAGGTAAAGAGGAACGTAGTTCATTGTTTCTCTTGGTAAAGATAAACCCCAGTAATCATCACTGGAAGCATTTCTGATTGCTCTGCCAAGCCTGCCCTCACCACAGTTATACGCTGCAAGAGCGAGATACCAATGATTAAAATCGTTATACAATTTTGACAGGTAACGTATAGCTGCATCGGCACTTTTTAAGGGATCTCTTCGTTCATCAATCCAATAATTTTGGCGCAAGCCGTATACTCTACCGGTAGAAGGAATGAATTGCCAGATTCCGGCAGCATGAGCAGGGGAGTAAGCCACAGGATTAAACCCACTTTCAAGAATAGGTAAATAGGCAAGATCCTGTGGCAATCCCGCATCCTTAAACATCTGTTTCTTTACAGGTAGGTAGTATCCGGCGCGCTTAAGCCAACGATCAAAAATGCCTCTGCGGCTTCTCATGAAAAATAAAAGTGAGCGTTTCACTCTTGAATTCCAGACAATTGGAATGTCATAACTAACTTCGCTTTGACTCGAAAGCTTGTGTAAAATTATGCTATCCTCGGGTTGTACTTCAAGAGTATCGAGGGTAGAGAGTAAGCGTTTTTTAAAGTAGAGCACCGAAATCATCTCGGGGACAGCAAATTCTTCGGGCATTTCATTACTGTATATATAAACAATATCATCAAGATATGCCTCCAGAGGAAACCAGCTCATATCCGCATAATCTATTCCTATCCGAATAAGATCAATTGTTTCTTTTAATACAGAATCAGCTTTTTTAAACTCCTCGTTTTGATAACTCTTCCGGGCATACCTAAGAAGCTCATCGATATTAGCACTTTCTACCTTCTCCTGATATTTTTCAGTAGAATCGAGGTGTGAGTCGATTATCTCTACTTCTTCTATTACTTTGGGCTCTGGGGCGGCAACATCTTCAGTATACTGTTCTTTAAGAGCTGATGCACATCCTGCCAGTAGTATAACGGGCAGTACCAGCAAAGTTCTGCCAAAAGAAAAATTTTGCATAAATCCTACTAAAAATATTTTGTTAAACAGTTAAATTAGATTACAGCTATCTGCATTTAAATAAATCACAAATACCTGAATTATAAAATTACATCATGTTATATACTTAGAAGCAAGAACAAGTAAGTATCATGAAAATAGTTTAATAAAAATCTTTTAACTGAAAATTTTGTTTGTTTGTTCTGTATAATACCGGGTTAAAACTTTTACACTTTTTTTCAGCCCATTTTATCTCTTCAAGAACGTTTTTTCGCTTTGAATCACAGTAATTTACATAAATTCTAGTTTTTTTGGAACACTTACTTTGGTGAGGGCATTGTGTACAGGAGGTTTTGAGAAACTGCATGCTTTTCACTCCTAAATAGTGCTTCGTTGTAACTTAAGACTCAGTATACACAACAATAGATGGTATTTCAAGTCTTAAAACCCCCAGTATTTTGTGGCTGTTTTATATCAATGAATTACAGGAAAATGAATCGAAACTTTTAGGATGTTCTCTATATCGATTTAGCTGTTCACTGGGATCGTTCAGATTATATATTAAATACATCAGTTTTTTTTCCGGCTTTTAGAGGACCCAGAAAAAGAAATCAAAGGAGTGTAAAATGCATGTACTTACAAAAGTGCTTGCAGTCATAGGTGCTGTTACTCTTATTACTGTGATTATTTTCATTGTTTTTGGTATTTATACACGACACACAAGGGATAGAATCTATCCGGAAACGGTACTTGAAATTGATTTTGGCCTTGGTTTGGTTGAATCACCACCACCGAGCCCGGTAAACAGGCTGATCAGAGGTGAACGTTTAAGGATCAGAGAGATTGTGGAGGCATTGGATACTGGTGCCCAAGATAACAGGGTACGCGCTGTGATTGCACGTATTGATGGTGGGCCATTTAGGTATGGTGATGTGCAGGAAATCCGTGATGCAGTGAAAAGGTTTCGGACATCTGGTAAGAGAGCCATTGCCTATGCTGAAACATTTGGAGAGTTTGGACCGGGCAATAGTTTATACTATCTGGCTTCTTCATTTGATGCAATATACCTGCAACCTTCAGGGGAACTTGGTCTTACAGGACTTTTATCCCAATCTCCGTTTATTGAACAAACTCTGGAGAAACTTGATGTCCAGGCCCAAATTACGGGCCGGGAGGAGTATAAAACTGCTCAATATTTATACACAGAGAGAGGGTTTACAGATGAACAGAGAGAGGTGGCCGAAAGTATTACTGATTCTATTTTATCTGTGATGGTTAGAGATATAGCGGCTGATCGTGACTTTGATGAACAAACCCTTAGAAACCTTATAAAAGAGGGACCATTTGGGGCTCAGCAAGCTCTTGAGCATAATTTCGTCGATGAACTAGGGTACAGAGATGCAGCATTTACCCGAATAAGGGAAGAAGCGGGTGAAAATGTCCGGTTCCTTTTTGCACAGAAATATATCAACCGGTTGCCACAAAACAGGCGCGGGGAAGCTATTGCCTTAATTTATGCTGATGGAGCAATTGTTAGAGGAAAAAGCAGATCCAATCCTTTTACTGGTGAGAGGCTTTTGGGAGCAAAAACAGTAGCTGCTGCGATCAGGGCTGCCGTTAGAGATAATGATGTCGGTGCTATTGTTTTGAGGATCAACAGTCCGGGGGGCTCTTATGTTGCTTCAGATAAAATTTGGAGAGAAACGGTACAAGCCAGAAAAGCCGGGAAACCTGTAATAGCAAGTATGGGAGCCGTTGCAGGATCTGGGGGCTATTTCATTGCCATGGATGCTGAAAAAATAGTCGCTCACCCTTCAACAATTACGGGCTCTATAGGAGTAGTGGGTGGTAAAGTGGTAACCAGAGGCTTTTTTAATAAACTCGGTATAACATTTGATGATGTGCGAACCAGTGAGAATGCAGTATTGTGGTCACCCCTTCATCCCTATACCGAGCAAAATTGGGAGTACGTGAATTCATGGCTTGATAGAGTGTACGATGATTTTGTTACTAAAGTGGCTGAAGGCAGAAATATGGAAAGAGAAAAGGTAGAGCAAGTTGCGAGGGGACGGGTCTACACCGGTACAGAAGCGCTCCATAATGGACTAATCGATACTCTTGGAGGTTTTCCTGCAGCCTTCAACATAGCAAAAAGCGTTATGGGGATACCTGTAGATAAACCAGTGCGTGTTAAAATTTTTCCTGAGCCGCAAACCCTTCTTGAACAACTTACTGGTAGAACTCCAGAGAGCAGTGAACAGAGAGGGACGGAATTAGAGTTGCTTGAAAGTGGCAATGTAACGGATCTTATAAAAGAAGGTGTTTTGGGTAAAGGGGATCTCAGGGGTATCCTTTATATGAACGAACCAATAGTGTATTAGTGATCTGTTATAACTTTGCTGTCGATAAATGTAAATAATTGATCGCAGGACATGGATAAAGAATCTTTAGCATCGGCTCTCATAGTGCTACTAATTTGGCAACACCGGGTTCCTATATCCTTTAAGATTAAGAGATATTCATTTCTGCTGCACTGCTGAGCAATTTTATAAAGCGAGTGGATCAGATGTATAATGACTTCGGGTGAGTCACTGCTTATTCTGATTATCGGTTCAAACGCATTATATACAATCTCTCCAAAACTGAAAGTTTTAACAACCAGCCTTACAGCCCCATTCTGATCTAAAAAAAACGGTGATGGGGGAGGGGTTTGAGCGATTGTATTAATTGCTGCACTTAAGCGATCCAGGCAAATTAGTGCTGTATAGAAGTCGTTTGTGACCGGCGGTAAAGAACGTGTTGCTATTTGCACAAATTGGTCCATGTCATAAAGAATGTCTTTTATGGGTAGCCTATGTGTTCCGGTAATGATTTGCGAAGTTATTTGGCGCTGTGTTTTTTCATCTGTAGTTTTACTTATTTTTACTAGTATATTACCCTTAAGTATAAATTGCCCGGGTTTAGGAAGTATCTCAAGTATCAGCTCATGTTTATTTGCAATATGCACGAGGCTGTGTTCATCATAATCCTGCAGGTATCCATCTTTCTTTGCTCTTATCTCTTTCCACGAAAAAATGTCGGGATTATAGCTAATACCACTTTCTGCATTTCGGAAATAGAGTCTTTTAATCACAGTTTCAGTTTCATGTGCTGTTTCCGCAATAATGGTATCTATCTGTACTGAACGGTGAATGTGATGAATGAAATAGATTAAAAATCCGGTATTTATTATGACCGCCAGTAATGCGGTATTGATTGCTATTGTAGGCAATGCCTGACTGACATCATCGGGAATTTCACGCAAAATTAAAAGACAATAAAGAAATGTCGCAATAAAGGACCCCAGTACTATCTGGTTAGATTTGTCGCCCATAAAATTGGGAAGTACTTTGGGCCCAAACTGTGATGAAGCAAGCGATACTGCTACTACGGAAATTGAAAAGACAACTCCTGCCACAGTGATCATTGTGCTTGCAATACTGGATAATATATACCTGGCGCTTTCGGGGCTGGCGCTGAGTAGTATTTGCGGATAGAGGAGCTCTTCATTTTGAATTATCCAAAAGTCAAGACTAAGTATAAGAACTGCTATAAAGAGGGCAAGTACTGTGAGAAAAGCAGGAATATACCAGGGACTTTGCTGTAGCCAGAACCAAAAATCGCGAATTCTGGCGAACATAGGACATGTCCCCTTACTGTTTTATAGTGTTCAATATACTCCAGGAAGAGATACGGAAAAGCAAAATGTTTGCCAAAAGGGGAGAAGAAGAATGTTTTTTTCAAGCGCGCGTACATACTAAAGGTACGCGCTGGAAACCATACCTATAGTTTAAATCCCCAGTTTTTCTTTTAGTGCGTCTGGTGTAAATGGTTTTACAATATAATTGTTAGCTCCACTTTTCAGTGCTTCTATCACACGGGTTTTTTCCGATTCTGATGTACACATAATCACCTTAACATCTTTATACTCAGCAATGCCGCGAATTTTTTTTAAAAAAGTCAGCCCATCCATTACTGGCATATTCCAGTCCAGTAGTATTAGATCGACGGGCATAGCACTTTTGAGCTTTTTAAAAGCATCATCTCCATCACCAGCTTCTACTATATCGGTAATACCAAGACTGGTGATTTGGGTTTTTTGAATTCTTCGCATAGTTGCGGAGTCATCTACGAGTAATACTTTCATATTACAAAACACTCCTTATTTGGTTTTCAAAGAAACTTCCATAGCAAACTCACCGAGTTTGGAAGTAAACGGTACAATTATAGTAGGTGCACCGCTTTGACCTGTTAGTACGTGATTTCCTATAATAATATTGGGCAAAGATATAGAAAGATTTAAACTGGTTAAATCCCGTTTTGCATAACCGGCCACTATGTTTGCAATCTCCCCGATAGCATCTGAGAGATCGGGACCTGGTTCGGTAATTTCGGCCCCAACCATATTCGAAACCACTTTCAGTGCTACTTGTTGGGCAAAGCATAGTGAAATAGCCCCCTGGGCATCTCCTGAAAGACCAATTACCCCCGAGATATCATACTTGGGAAGAGGTTTTTTCTTAATGAAAGGCGCTTGTGGCTTAATGTCTAAGAATATCATGGTCTTAAAACAGGTGATAGTTGAACTGATAAAAGGGTTGATATATGATACATTCATGTCTTTGCTACCTCCAAAGAAAATGGCTAAACTGCTCTGAGTTGCATACTGTTTTGAGAGGAATTAAATGAAAGAACCAGATCAGATCTTTCAACTTCGGTTTCTGCCTGTTTAAGGTAATCTATCAATGAGTTCTGTGGAACTTGCAGGTAATCGAGGATGTCTTTATCCCCGTTTGACATCAGACCTTCAAAGGAGCCAAGTCCTGAATTGCACAGAATATATTCAGAAAAGTAAGTAGCAGCGGCTATGGATTTATGTTTTAGAGGTGCCTTTTTAGGGCAGTGGTGAAAACGAACACCACTAGTCACACTTTGATCAAACTTCCATAGCTCAAGCAGTGCAGCACCCAAGCCTGCATGGGTTTCTCGTGGTGCTATAGCATGCTCAGCTTCAAGAAAAGAGATCTCCTTTTTAAGCGCAAAATCAATTATCTCCTCAAATTCCTTATGGAAAAACTGATCATAAATAAGAATTCCAATATCATGCAAAAGCCCTGAGAGAAATAGAGACTGTCTTTGTGATGGAGAAAATTCAATACAACTTATACTGGCAACCATGCTGGTAAGAAAAGCAGAGGTGAGAGAATGGCGCCAGAATTGTTTGTAATCCAAAAGGTTTGA
Source organism: Chitinispirillales bacterium ANBcel5 (assembly GCA_029688955.1). Taxonomy (NCBI): domain Bacteria; kingdom Pseudomonadati; phylum Fibrobacterota; class Chitinispirillia; order Chitinispirillales; family Chitinispirillaceae; genus Cellulosispirillum; species Cellulosispirillum alkaliphilum. The sequence continues at coordinate 74,172 of JARUKZ010000007.1, forward strand.
TTTGCGTGAAAACTTCTTAACAAGACTTGCTGCGATAGCAATATGACTTACCTCATTGAACCCTATTCTTGTCACTGCAATTGGAATAGAGGTTATTCTCTGTGATGTACCATAAAGGGAAGAGTTAGCAACCTTTAATACCTTACTGCTCAGTGCAGGGTCCTGCTCAATAATACGCGAAAGCATAACCGCATTTCCTTCATCACTGGCGATCATTGCCTGCACACGCAATACCACTTCTGGAAGTGTTGGAATACTATCAATGGCAGAGAGACGCTGTAATATATTCATAAAATGAGAACCCCGAATGTTTAAATCTAAACCTTAGTATATCATCATTTCCAATAATGAGTCAATGCATAAAGTATAACAAAATTTCACGGGGTCGATAAAAGGAGCTTTTTATCTAAACAATTTTGCAGCCTTGAAAAAAAGAATGGGGTTACGGGCAAAAGTGGTGGTAAAAACACGAAGATAATTGATCTTTGAAGGATCTTCTCTGGCCAATGATTTTGCAATACGATCCAGAAATGTATCATCACAACCGTGAACGAATTCTTTAAGAGAGTAGGAGCGTTGTTGCTGTTTTCCAAAACGTCTTTTCCACTCTTTTTCATAGAATTTTAAACCAGAGTAGTCTACTCCGTTTTCGGTTACAGCTTTGGATGCAATGGTTCCTGCTAAGTTACCTGCATACAGTGAGTAAGCGATACCCGCTCCATTCAAACAGTTAACCTGCCTTGCAGCATCGCCTACCAGCATCGCCCCATCTTTTACCAGTGGTTTCATCCATTTTGCCACCGGAACACCACCACAGTGCACATCGCTCACTCTGGATTGTGGGAACTGTTGTTCTATAAAGCTTAATAGCAACTCCTGCGCTTTACCAGCTTCACTGTAGCTGCCAGAAATACCTAATCCTACGTTTGCCTCACCTTTTGCTCTGGGAAACACCCATGCATATCCTCCCGGTGAGATGGATTTGCCGGTATAAAAAACACATGAAGAGTTTTCAATAAAAGGAGAAACCACTTTGGCAAAAGCACAGGTTTCAATATCGGAAGCTTTTAAAGCTGTGTTCCAGCCAAGACATCTTGCAAGGCGGCTCTCTACTCCATCGGCTATTATCACTATAGAAGCTTTAAGAGAAACAGTGGGACCTGTGCACAGGTACTTACCATCAGAGTCTTTGTTAAGTGAAATGATCGCTGTAGAGGGCTTATAATGTACTCCGTTTTTAATGGCTTTTTTCACAAGGTCGCCATCCATTGCTACCCGATCAAGGATATAACTTGTCTCTACGTCTCCAATCTCGACTCTTATACCTGAAGGCGAAACCATCGCTGCAGATGTAATTGAGTTTCTGATCCACTGCTCTTGGGGCTCAAAAGTAACACTCATACCCTTCAGTCCAACACCTTCTCCGCACCGAACAGGTATACCTGCCTGCTCCTTACGCTCTAAAAGACAGACCTTTTTATTTCCATTAGCTGCAGCAAAAGCGGCCATTGCACCTGCGGGGCCAGCACCAATAACTGCGATATCATAGTTTTCCATAGTTTTCTGCACCTGTTTAAAAATCAGCTAACCTTTAAAGCCCCAAAGGGACAGATCTTTACACATTGATTACAAAGAGAACACTTTTTATTACAGCACTCAAGTTCATCTGTTAGGATGAGTGCATCACTGCAACAAACACTTATACATGTACCGCACTTATCACATTTTGTATAATCGATGTTTATCTTCAATTTGCCCTCCTCAATAATCTTTCTGTATCACGTCGTAATGAACGGTTATTTTGAATCTCTGCTCGCTCTAAAATATCTCTGCAAACCCTTGCAGCTTCTTCAGGCTTCCCTGCATTATAGAGCATATGTGCCTGCTTGTTTGCAGTCATCATGCTATTATGACTGCCCATTGCTTCAGATTTATATGACTTTGATAATATACCATATACTTGTGCTGCTTTTGCATACATACCCTGATCATCGTAATATTTTGCTTTAGCCCACAGAACAAATCTGCTATCAGGAAACTTCAGAGAAAGTCTTTCGATGATTGCAAGGCTTTTCTCTGGTTTATCTTCCTGCAGGTAAATATCAGAAAGTGCAAGTAGTGCTGAGTATCGGGTAAGATGTGCTTCCTGGGCACATTGTTCAAGCTGCTCAATACCACTGGATTTATCACCTGGGTACCAGAAAAGTACCCACCAGAATCTCCGCCTCAGTTCTGCTCTTGCATAATCGTATAATCCAAGAAAGAAATTTACATCTTTGTTGGAAGGATCTAGCTCCCGGGCTTCTTGTAGGGTGCGAATGGCATCCATGCCCGTGCTGTAAGCAGCCAAATAAGCGCGGTTTCTTAGGTAAAAGGAAGCATGCATCGACAGAGCCATCCCTTTAAGTGTTTCAGACAAAGAGCAGGTTCCGTGAACTCTTTGGTAACGGCTAATTAGACTGCAAGCTCTTTCAAACGATTTAAGAAAAGCTGTTGAATCGACCATTTCATCATAATCAAGGTCTCTTAACCCAAGTGCTGAAAGATGTAAAACCGCTGCAAGGATGTCGTTGCTATCTTTTTTTATTGCAGCATCGGTGTGAGACAGTGCTTTTTCAAAATTGCTGTTGAGGATAAGGGTTAGAATGCTATCACAGTAAGCAACCCGCTCCTCAGTGAGCTCAAATGCTGCTAATCTGATAAAGAGCAACAAAACAACTGATATAACTACTCTATTTTTCATTATTGTTAACCGGGATAAGGGATGGATAGATAATACCGTAACGTCTACGAAAATACAGCCATGTTGCCGCAAATACAAGTGTTGCACCACCAAACAGAGCCGGAACAGCCAAAGCTGAAGCTACAATACATAAACTGCCACCTATTTTGTATGTAGCTTCCATGAAGACCTCACTTGGGTGCAGTAAAAACAAAACATAAATAGGCAACGACAACGTTGCACAGAAAAATGGGATATACTGACTCTGCAATGCTGACGCAAAAGCAGCAATAATTAATAGTAACAAGGCCAGAATGTGAGCATTCCTTTTCCCAAGATAGACTGCAGTAGTGATTTTTTCATCTTTTCTGTCTCCTTCAATGTCCGGAAGAGTCGAACTAATTGAGCCCGAGCACATCAGTAGAAAGTAGGGCAGAGCATGATTTATAAACTGAAATGAAAAGATGCTCTCACCGGCAATATACCATCCTGCTCCAAAGGCTATAACGCCATAACCAACGGCGTTGGAAAAAAAATCAAGGAATGGCTTGCCGGAAAATCTGGTCGGTTTACAACTGTATAGTATTCCGAGTAACAGAGCGAGTAAGGATAGTAATGCCAACTGGTATTTTTGTAAAATAACTGGTATTGAAACAGACACCACTGCACAACACAACGCAACAATAGTAGCTCTTGAAACAGGTATGTTGCCCCTAACAAGAAGGGGAAACCCACCGTTTTCTTTATCAGCATCGATATCACAAACCTGATTGATTATATAAACTGAAGCCACGGAGAGCGAGAAAAGTAAGCATAAAAAAGCGGAGAAAACATTAACTTGTATAGCTAAGGTGTTTTCTACAGAAAATATACCAAAAGCACTAAACCCCCAAACCGGAATTAAAAGGACTGGTCGGGTTATGAAAAACAGGTCAATAATATGTGTAATAGTTTTATTTTTTATCATTTTGCTTTAAATGTAGGGTACTCTATTCCAAAGCGCCACTTATAATAAAAACGACTCAATAAGAATGTAAAGGCAATAAGAATACCGTAAAATGGTACAAAGATAGTTACGCAGGCACTGAGCAGAAAAACGGGCCATTTAAAGGAGTTGAATGCAGATACAGAGTCGGTGAATATAAAAAATCTGATGAAGAAAAACAGGCTTATTGCACTGGGGATAGCCATAACCCAGCTATTATACTCCATTGAAAAGGAAAATATCAATGCCAGGGTACACATCATCGTCGCTGCAAGGGCTGTTTTTTTTTCACCATAAGAGACACAGAACGTCTTTTTCCCTGTTTTAAGATCACCGGGTGCATCGGGAATTGTTGTAGCCAGAAATACTGCTCCGTTTGCAAACCCAGGAGCAAGTGAGGAGATTAGCCCAGTGTATAAGAGATCGGTACTGAAAACGGCATCACTTTTGGTTATAAACCAGCCTACAAGAAAAGTAATTATTCCATGCCCAAGTGCATTTGCTAATACTCCGCCGATGGCTCTGTTTTTTAAGCTCACTGGTGGTAAATTATAGAGAAATCCAAGGATAAGAGCTATAATAAAGAGCATAAAGATTGCATTTCCAAGAAAAAAACCAACCATAAGGCCGCTAAAGATACAGAATAAGGCTACAACCCAGGCTGTTTTAACAGAAATAAATCCATCTGGCAGCAGAAACAGTTTATTATTTATACGGTCACTCTCTATATCTGTGATCTGATTAACCACATAAATTGAAGCAACAAGCAAAGAAAATCCAATTAGTGCAAACCACAATGGTGAGCTGCAAGTGGAGTGTACAAAAGAAAAGCCGGGGGTGGCTTGTGCATTACCTGCAATCCATCCAAGAATTAAAATAGTCCATACAGGTGCTAAAAGCGGCAATCTGAGTAGGAATACCAGATCGAGAATTTTTTTCAATGTTCCTGCCAAATTTTTTCCTATTTATCTTCGTTGCTGGTAGCTAGCACCGTCTGATGCGGTTAGTGATGAAAATAAAACTTGCCACCGCAAAATACACCCATCTTTAAGTATTGCCATAGGCTTGCAGCCGCTTGCCTCTTTGCCTTTTTATAGTATATTCATTATAATATAGTGCTTCTCATATATTTCAGGTAAATAATGGGTGTAATTTTTTGTAAGAAGAGATTACCCAAGTTATTTTTAACAATTACGCTTTTTATGGAGATCTAACTATTCAGGATACGGCATTGAAGATTAATTATCCGGCAAAAGCTCATTTGATTTGTGCAATTTGTCTCCTTATTCCATTATCGGTCATGTCCTGGGAGAGTAGTGAGTATGGTACGATGGTGGGAGAGCTGTTTTACTCGGCACGCTCTGCGGCTCTGAGTGGAGCTGATCTTGCACTAAGTGAAACTGGCCCTCTTCTCTCCAATGCTGCAAATCTGGGCAGAAATGAAAAAACTACCCTAATCTTCACCTACTCAGATGCCTTCTCCGGTGCATACAACAATTCCATGCTTCAATACGCTACCCCCCTTACGAAAAATTCAGGTTTAGGAGTTTCTTTAGCCTACCTCCATGTACCAGGTATAGAAGACACCAGAAATATTGATATCACCAATATCGATCTGGATAATGTAGAGCGCTTCTCGGTTTCTGAGATATGGCTTCGTGTAGGCTATGGACATCGAAATGAGCTGGGGATGTTTAACCTCCATTATGGCGGTGCCATAAACGCCAGGAGAAGAAGGCTTGAAAAAGTAATGGGGTATGGAATTGGCCTTGATGCCGGAATTGTTCTAAGCACTGAAGATCCTAATCTGTCTTTGGGGCTTATGGTTGAAAATATCACCGGTAACTTTGTTCACTGGAGCTATAACTATAAAGAATACTCTAAGCCCAATGTGAGATTCAGCTTTGCCTGGAGTAGGGAATTACCCTATGTTTATGGACATTTACTGTTTGCTTATACATCTCCTGACATGCTCTCAAATGAGGGGATAAATAAAGGGTGGGATGGTAATGACAGCGAAGAACCACAGCAGGTCTCACTGAGAGAGGAGCCCTGGTTAATGATTCGGGCCGGAAGATACGGACTTGAGTATTCGATTATGGAAACTGTTATTCTGCGTGCAGGTCTTCAAAGAGGAGATTTTAGTATGGGGGGTGGGGTGATTCTCTTTGAAAATAAGCTAAATGCTGATTTCACCTACCTTACTCATGAGCTTGCAGGTACATGGAAAATGAGTGTGACTTATAACTGGCACTAATTATATAATGAAGACAGGGTTATAGCGTCTTAAAATACAGAACTTTTATTAATAGATTTGTTCAAATACCTGGCTAACTTTAAAAAACATATTTGAGATTGCAGATGATTAAACAGGAAGAACAGACAATACTGATCGTTGATGATGATCAGCTTTTATGCAGTGCGATTGCCACATATCTGAGTAAAGCAGGATATAAACCGATACTTGCTAACAACGGAACACAGGCACTGCACATACTTGAGCATACATCTCCTAACTGTATTATTATTGACCTGTATATGCCTTCTATGAATGGGATTGAACTTCTTGAAGTGTTAAAAGAGAACAACAACAGTATCCCAATTATTATCACTACCGGTCACCCTGATATGGATTCCGCGATTAAGGCAATTCAAAATGGTGCCTATGATTATATTATTAAGCCATTCAAATTTGAGGAGATGTTGCAAAAAGTCAACCAGGCACTCAATTCGACCAAGCTGGTCAGGGAAAACTATGTGCTTTCAGAGCTTGCTTCCCTTCATGAGATTACAGGTAAACTTACTACAACCCACAAAATTGAAGACCTCCTTGATATTACTTTTGAGCACTGCCTTGAAACAGCTCAGGCTGTAAGTGGATCGATACAGCTCTATGATAAGGAATCTGATGAACTTGTAATTGTACGCCAAAAAGGTATCGGTAGCGTGAAAACCAGGTCATCACTGGATGAAATGGGTGAGTGGACCATATCCAAATGGGTCTTTAAAAGTTCTGTACCAATACTTATTGGCGACAGCGATAAAGTGCCGGGTACCGATATTGAACTTAAAAGAAAAGAGATAAGCTCTTCGATATCTGTTCCTTTAAAGGTAGGCAAAGAAGTAATAGGTGTTGTGAATTTAAACAGAAAAGATAAAAAACAACCTTTCAGTGCTGTAGATTTAAGTGTAATTGATGTATTAGCCTCACAGGCCAGTATTGCGATCAATAATGCTTTTCTGTACACTTCAATCAATCAAAAGCTTGATGAGCTATCACTTATCAGCACGTATTCTGAACAACTGATGGGGCTTGTGGATAGGTATGATGTAATCGGGTGTTTATTTGAGACTGTTAAAAAGCATTTTCACATTGATTTTATAGGGTTTCTTTTTATGCAAAAAAGAAACTATGAATTTCTTCACTGGGGAAGAGGAGAAGTCGCTGAAGAGAACGTTGAAACAATTTGTGAAAGAGTTCTTGATGAGCATAATAAAAATTCATCACTGAAAGCTATACCTAAGAAAGTGATAAAACATCACCTCGATCTTAAGCAAGAAAGACCATTTACCGTTACTTATCCTTTTACATTTGAACATATAATACCAGTTAGCTGGGAAGATTTAAGATTTGGAACTATATACTTCGCTTCTTCAAGAGAGATAAACGACCCCGCAGAAAAAATATCTCTATTATCAAGCCTGGTAAGTCAAACTCGTATCGCGCTTACTAATTCAAAACTATACAATGACATGAAGGAAAATTATATTCGTACTATCAAAGCCCTTGCGATTGCAGTAGATGCCAAAGATACATACACCCACGGACATTCAGAAAATGTGATGAATATTGCTGAAGACTTAGCACGTGAGATGGAACTTGAAGAAAAACATGTAGGGATTATTCGCGATGCAGGGCTTCTTCATGATATAGGGAAAATTGGCATTCCCGGTTATATTCTAAATAAACCAGGACCACTTACTTATGAAGAATTCAATGGGATAATGAAAACACATAGCTCCCTTGGAGCAAATATCGTTAAGGATGTTCCGTTTTTGCAAGATCTGCACAATCTTATCCTCTATCACCACGAACACTATAATGGCGCTGGATATCCTGAAGGGTTAAAACAAGAGCAGATCCCTATAGGGGCGCGAATTCTTCATGTCGCTGATGCCTATGAGGCAATGACATCAAACAGACCTTATAGGAATAGTCTTGGAAAAAAGGAAGCTGTTAAACGCCTCGTTGAAAATAGCGGCAGGCAATTCGATCCTCAGGTAGTCGAAGCTTTTTTGAGAATCGCGGAAAAGAAACGGTGGATCGATGGAGATATAAATAAGTTTTTAAAACAAATCAAAACCGAAACCGGAAAAAAAGAGGCCCCATAACCTTATCCCCGCTAAACTGATGTAAATAAATGATCTACTGATCCTGGTGCAGGTGATATAAAACATTTGAAGACTTGAACCAATGCAATGCAGGTATTAATTTCTGTCCAATTTTATAGTTTAACCTAACCTTTTCGTTTGGAATGATATGAAAAAAAGTATTTTGCCCTTAATTACAGTTCTGTTTTTGATTATTGTAAGCTGTTCTAAAAACAATGAACAGTCTGAAGTTGTTGTAATTGTTAATGGTACTGAGATTACCAATCAGGATATAAGTGATGCTACTGAAATTCTAAGACAACAACTTTTACAGTTTTCACCGGAGTCTATTCTTGATGATCCCACACAGATGAGAATGAATGTAGCTCAACAGTTGGTTGCTAATCAGCTTATGGTTGAAGAGGCGAGAAAGGAAAAGATCAGTCCTGATCCCGAACAAGTTGAAACCGCATTCAAAATGGTCACATCAAGACTTGATGAAGATGAACTTGAGAAAGAACTTGCTAAAATAGGCGAGACTAAGGAAAGTATTAAAAACAAAATTGAAGAAGATATGACTGTAGAACTTCTTATGAAAAGACTCTTTGATAATGCGGGTGAAACAACAGATGAGGAGTCTTTGGTGTACTATCAAAATAACAAAGAAAATTTTACCGCACCTGCCAGAGTACGCGCTGGACAAATTGTATTATCATTTTCCGATTCCGCAGAAAATGATAAAGAAAACGCCAGACAAAAAGCAGCCTCTGTGCTCCAAAAAGTAAAAGAGGGTAAAGATTTTGAGCAACTTGCACAAGAGTATTCCTCTCTTTCAAGAGTAGATATGGGATGGATTAGAAAAGGTGACCTTAGACCTGATATCGAAGAAAATCTTTTCTCATTAGAAAAAGGTGAGGTAAGCGAAATTATCTCGGCAGAACGCGCGTTTTTGATACTGAAGAAAACAGATACAGAAGAGGCCCGCCAACTGGATTTCGAAGAGGTAAAAGAAGATATCAGCTCAAAGTTAAGTTTTCAGAAACGAGGGAAGTTACTGAACGGGTATATCGATCAATTAATTGCTAAAGCAGATGTTGAATATGTGGATCCTACACTAATTCCACCTGATATTAGTATTCCAGTTCAGACAATTGAAAATGAATAGTGGAATTATCAATTCTAAAATACAGTTTCATACAAAATGAAACTGTATTTTAGAAATTCATTGAGAACTTTCCTCAATTCGATACTTTCCATATTTTAGTTTTAAATCGTGAAGTTGATAAGAATCACTGTCCGGTCGCATCCCAGCTTTAAAAAGTGTATCCATAACCTCCAGACTTTCAACAGTTTTTCTCAAAGTGTTTAAGTCAGTTACAAATACTTCTGCAAGACTTGCCTTTAAAGAATAGTCATTCTCTGCTTTATTCATAATTCGAATTCCATAAGGACCGGTAATTTGCTTGAATTTATATGCGTGCAAATTAACCAACTTGTTAACTTTTAGCATCGTTATACGTCTCTCTACAACATAAATAATTGCTCGAAATAAAGCAGTTATAACTACTAGTGCCCAAATAGAGGATAAAACAAAAAGATACACTAATAGAGCACAAACAAAAGAGATGTAAAAACGATAAAACGTTACAACACCTCTTAGTATAAAAAAGATTGTTTTCATTCTCATGAACTTTTATTGGTTGTTGTTGCCAAGCATGCTCTTTAGAGCAAGTGCAATAATTTTTGCACTCTTCTCGCTAATTTGCTTTTTAGGGGGACTCAGCGATGAAATAGCTTTTCTGTTTTTTACAATAAACTGATCCAAACTTGAAGATGGTTGAATATTGTTTTTATCAAAATTACCACCTTGTTTTGAAATGTTTTTGCGGGCGGAAGGGTTTTTCTTAAAGCGTTTTAATCCATCTGGGGTTCTGTATAGTGGATTTTCGTACATTGTGCACTAACCTCATTTTAGATTCTAAATTCTCTGTCCAAAATTTCAGAGATGAACCTGTCGATAGAAACCGGGTAGTAGTTGAAGTTGGGGCTGGAGATCAAGCCGGTTCGTGTATCCTCCTGCCGTGCTAAAGAATCTTCAACCCTGTTCAAGTGTTCCTCAGGACTCTCCTCATACACCTTTATACGGAAATATTCACTCTCGACTTTAAGATTTTTTTTACCTGAAAACCCAAAAGAAAAAACTCTTCCCTCTATAGTATCATCAAAAGTTTCGGGATCAAATACTTCACCAAACGTCTCATGTAATGCACTTGTGGAAATAACAAACTTGGGAGAAACATTTATTTTCCCGTTAACCTCTACGGTATGCGAAGGATTATCGTCTGCTGGGGAAATTAAAATATAGGGCAGACTGTGATACCCCGAAACAATGCCACACAAGGGCTTGCGTAGTATTTCAGTCCTATGGAAAACCTCACGTAGCTTTTCATTAAGTTCTGGGTCATTACTGTTCATCATAAGCGCAAATGATCTTTCTTAGTGAAATCGTGAATCGTTTTAGCTGGTCGTGGAATTTTGGTTTATATCTATATGATACCAATATACGTTTAAAATTTCGGAAATCCAGAGAAATTATTTTAAAAAGAGGCAAATTATATAGGCTTTACCTTTAAATAATTGTACCGCTTATGCTCTATGGTATGGTTTATGAGTAGCTTTGAATCGATCGAATAAAAAAACAGAGGGCGGAAACCAGATAAATGAAACGAGAAATCGGGGAATAAGTGATATTGTATTGACCTCTCCTATTGTGAATCTTCCGGAAAGCATCAATATAACAGATACTAAAATCAATGACGAGCAAAGAATGAAGGTCGATTTGGTGCTCCAGTCAAATTTTCTAAAATATATGCGGTCAGAACCAAATAGTAAGGCGATAAAAAAGGACGCTGTTGCAGGAAACATAATTAGAATCTGTGCAATAATTGGTTCTTCACCTTGTGACAGTATTAAACTGAAAATTACGGTCCTGAGGAAGGAAATAAGGATAAAAATATTGATAGAGTAGGCTAAAAACTTTCTCATGTAATTCACCTCACAAAGGGGAGTTGATGGATATTGTATCCGGATTATAGCATGCTACCATGTGTTCTTCACCCTGGTTTTCCAGTGATGGATGAGATGTGCGACATCGTGAGCTCCTTCGTGAACAACGTGGGTAAAATGAGCAGCCTGTAGTTGAACTGTATCCCCTGGGATCATCTGCACAATTGACTGCCGATTCAGGGCTGATCTTTTTTAGAGGCGTAACGCTTCTAAGTAACAGGTGCGTATACGGATGTAGGGGAGAGGTGAAAATTTGTCGCTCTGTGCCCATCTCTAAAATTTTACCCAGATACATCACCCCTATTCTATCTGCTACATGTCGAACAACCGCCAGATCATGTGATATAAAGAGCAGGGTTTGTTTGTATTTCGATTGCAGGTCCTGGAGTAAATTTATGATCTGAGCCTGGATGGAGACATCAAGGGCACTTACCGGCTCATCTGCTATAATGAATTCCGGTGAAGTAGCAAGTGCCCGGGCTATCCCTATGCGCTGTCGCTGTCCACCAGAGAACTCATGGGGATAGCGCTCAAGATATGATTTGGACAGGCCTACCTGGCTTAGCATTTCAAGTATTCTCTCTGTTCTTTGTTTTTTTGAATAAAGACCATGGATAATGAGCGGCTCTTCAAGAATGGCTCGTACATTCATCCGTGGACTCAAAGAGCTGTAAGGATCCTGAAAAATGATCTGAATGGATTGTCTTAATTTTTTGCGTTCCTTTGTGCTTAGAGCAGACCAGTCTGTGGGACTGTTTTTCCACGGTCCGATACGCATCTGCAAACTACCGGAGGTTTTTTCCACAAGTCCCATTATCGACTGTGCAGTGGTAGTTTTTCCACACCCGGATTCACCTACCAGTGCAAAGACCTCACCTGGAAAAATAGAAAAGGTAACATCGTCAACAGCTTTCACGTAAGATGAAATTGTGCTAAAAACCCCTTTTCTTACCGGAAAATGAATCTTAAGATTGTTAACCGATATACTGGGTTTCTGTATTTGATTATCACTCATACAGATGGCACCTTACCTTATGTTGTTCATTTAACAAAACCATTTCAGGGTGTTGAATTGTGCATTTTTCCATGCTTTGGGGGCATCTGGGGTGAAAGGGGCAACCATCGGGGATGTCCTGTGGCGCCGGAACTTCCCCGGGAATTACTCGCAGCCTATCCTTTTTCTTATGGATTGTAGGAATGGTTTCCAGAAGACAGCGGGTATAGGGATGCATTGGGGAGTCAAAAAGCTCATCAGTTTGGGCTTGTTCAAGGACCTCGCCTGCATACATTACGATCACTTCATGAGCTAAATCTGCAACAATGCCCATGTTGTGGGTAATTAGAATCATGCTCATGTCCCTTGTATCCTGCAAACTCTTCAGTAACTCGAGCAGTTTTGCCTGCACTGTTACATCCAGTGCAGTGGTAGGCTCATCAGCGATCAAAATTCTTGGAGAACATGCCAGCGCCATAGCAATCATTACTCTCTGGCGCATACCACCGCTAAGTTGGTGGGGATAACTTTTAATTACTCTTATAGGATCGTTTATCCCTACTTCACCAAGGATTTTTTTAGTAGCAAAGAACGCTTTTAAGGGGTCCATTGATCGGTGAAGTTGTAAAACTTCTTTGATTTGATCGCCGCATGAAAACACCGGATTAAGAGATGTCATTGGGTCCTGAAAAATCATTGAAATACTCTGACCCCGTATCTTGCGCATCTCTTTTTCAGAACACTTCACCAGGTCTTTTCCCTTAAACAGTATGCTTCCTGAATCTATTTTGCCCGGTGGAGATGGCACCAGACGCATTATTGAAAGAGCACTGATGCTTTTACCGCACCCCGATTCGCCTACTATACCCAAAGTCTTCTTTTCCGGGAGATTAAAAGAAACCCCCCGTACAACATGTACTGGCTTTTTATGGATAGTGAATGAAACGTGCAAATCGTTGCAGCAGAGCATTATTGTTAACCATCTCCTTATGTGTTTTAATCTACAATGGTTGAATTCTGTGTATTTAGTACCGGATCAGAGAAAAATTGTTTCAGGATCAGCTGCTTTTGGATTTTCTCTTCTGAAACATACGCTTAAATCAGAGCCAGCATATCTCTTATAGCATTTTCCAGGCCCACAAGAGCTGCCCGTGAAATAATTGAGTGGCCAATATTCAACTCCTCCATTTGATCAATCTGTGCAACAGCAGATACATTCTGATAATTAAGACCGTGCCCGGCATTAACGTGAAGTCCCAAAGTGGTGGCTGCTTTTGCGCAATCTTTTAACTTCTCCAGCTCCTCTTTTTGGGCAGAATATTTGGCGTTGGCATAATACCCGGTATGCAGTTCAATGTGGGTGGCACCAATTCGTCTTGCTGATTTAATTTCGTTAATTTCAGGGTCAATGAAAAGACTGACCTGTATATGATTGCTGACCAGAGTTTCAATAATTTTGGCAAGCTCTTTTTCCCGTTCCCTGACCGGCAAACCCCCTTCGGTGGTAAGCTCTTCTCTTTTTTCCGGAACAAGTGTAACCATGTAAGGTAAGACATCAACTGCAATATTAACCATCTCGGCTGTAGGAGCCATTTCAAGGTTAAGGTGTGTACCTACCGTTTGTTTTAAAATATAGATATCTCGATCCTGAATGTGACGCCGGTCCTCTCTAAGATGGGCTGTGATGCCATTTGCACCAGCCAATTCAGCTATGACCGCGCCATGAATAGGGTCTGGTTCCTTTCCGCCTCGTGCCTGCCGAATAGTTGCCAGGTGATCGATATTTACACCAAGTGTCGCCATTTTTACCTCACCAGTTTTAAGTTAACTCAATTAAATTATTATTTGCGCTCAAAAAACAGTAGGAAATTGAGGTAATCAATATTAATTCCGCGCTTTTACAGTGCTTTGATCAGAATGTATATACGGGCAGAGTTATATTTTGGGGAAAAATGAGTTGGTGCCGAAGTCCGGAATCGAACCGGAACGATGTTGCCATCGCTGGATTTTGAGTCCAGTGCGTCTACCAATTCCGCCACTTCGGCAATAGGCAAGAAAATTAATTTATTGGTGATAAAAAAGCAATGAAGAATATTAAATATTACAGGTCATTGTCATTCTCACCGCTATTTTTCCACTCTTCATCGTCGGCATCGTTTTCCGGTGATTCATTCTCTTTATTGAGATCCATTATGGTCTCTTCAATAATTGCTGTAGCGTTCATTTCGATAAATTCACATACCTCATCACTATCCGCGGTTCCATTATCCCTGAGATAATCGAGGATAGACAGACCGGTCGCTAGCATTATATTGTGAACCAGGTTTTCGTCAAAAAGTTTGCAATGTTTTCCACTCATCAGACTTCCTTCTTCTTTGCTGTACCCAAAATCTTGCTCATGAATACCAATTATATACCAAACTTATAATAATCGTCAATAAATTTTAAAAAATGACTCGATAGTCACTTCTCTCCAGAAAGATTTATCTCTATGATATGCAGCAATCTATTGACTATAATTGGTGTTTAGTTCTATTTTGATGTAGTATATAATATATAGGTGCATTATTCTTTAGATCTGTGCGAAATGAACAGTCAGAGCGTAGTGTGCTTATTTTAAGCCGGCAATCCAGAATTACTAAAAAAATTCGTTAGAAAACCGGGCATCTATTTGTTTTCAAAAAAAGGTTCTCAGGCCCGAAAATGATTCATAAAGGTAAAAAAAGTCCAATTTTTTTTATTGCTGTTTTTATATTTTTTCTTCCGCATTCTCATTCTGTTGCCTCTGAGACGCGGCACTGTTTACGTTTCACTCTGCCTCAAAAGGGCGTGGTACTCAAAGAACCGGCTTGCACTATTGCAGTTGAAGTTTTGTGTGAGGAAATAAAACATGTAGAATTCAGTGCTAGCTATTTTCCCTATGGCAGTGAAGAAGCTCAGACCACTTCACTTGGTTTAATCGACCGTCCTCCCTTCAAAATGATTTGGAATACTCAAAACATCCCCAATCAGTATTTTGTTGGAGCAACACTCTTTGCTGAAGGTACTACAGAGGATGGGGATGTAGAGGTAGTTAGTTTTGAAGGGGTATTTCCCTTTCACAACAGATTTGACTATGATTTTAACCTAATACCATTTGCTTATACCGGTTCTTCAAGAGGACCGGAGAATGCACTTCCTTTCGAAATGCCAATCAGTATGAGTGCCAGTGCCTGGTTTCACTGGAACGAAAAAGAATTAGTCGTTTCTGTTGAAGTAAGAGATCCGGCCTTCTATTCCAACAGCTCTAAAAATTTCAGGCACAACAATGGTGTAGAGATAATGTTTGATGTAGGCAATAGAAAATTGCCCTATCCGGACCACAACACCCTCTTTTATTTCGTACCCATCGATGGATCTCCCTACAAGGTCAATTACCAACCACAATATTCACAGGATGGTGAGTTTAGGATTACAACACACACCGAAAGTATTGATTATTCCTATAAATTGAAAAAAAGAGAATTCAACGGGTACACTGTGATGCTTTCAATACCTGCTGAGGCATTTGGGGATGAAATACCTGATACATTGGGAGCCAATGTGGTCTTGAAGATAACCGGCGAAGATGGTGATCAGCAAAATATCTCTCTGGTACCAGGAAGTGCTTATCAGATCTACAGCCCCGCATTCTGGGATAGGTTATATATACAACCTAAACCCCTGCTTATGAACAGATTTGTTTTGTGGGCAATATATTTTCTAATCGGACTGCTGCTTACATTTCTTGGATATGCAGTGCATTATCTGCTGCGAAAACCTCAAATGGTAAAAAAATTCGAGCGTAGTGAGGAAGAGCTTGAGCAGTTTGAAACCCTGCGTTCTGTAATTTCCGATGAGCTTACCAATAAAACTTTATCTATTGAATATGTATCGAAATTAGTTGGTGTAAGTGTCTCCAAGATTAATGCCATCATAAAAACTCACACAGGCCATACTTTCAGCTCCTACCTTATGCAATGCAGAGTAGAGATTGCCCGTGAACGTCTGCGCTCATCCCGCTCAAGCGAGGCTTCAATCGCTGAGCAATGCGGTTTTAAGGATGTAAATGAGATGGAAAAGTATTTTGTTAAGTTTTACCACACTACACCCTATAAATTCAGGTCCGAACAGCAAGTCGCATAATCAGCATTTTTGAAGCAAGTATCAGAGGAATTTTTGGGGAAAAAATCATTACCTTGCAGATGAAGAATACATCTGTTCTTCTTTGTTTTGCAAGATGTACTGTATTTCGCTATCGAGCCGGTTCTTATCGTAGGGTTTGGTAAACCATCGGTGGATCTTAAAGCTTTCGATACATTGCTGGTTAGGCGGATATCCTGAGACCACAATAATGGTAATATCTCTCTTGATCTGCCTTAAGGAGTTAATTATTCTTACCGGATCTTCGTTTTCAATACTCCAGTCCATAATTACCAGGTCACATTTATCCCTGTTTTTGATTAGTTCCGCTTTTGCGCTTTCCTGATTTACCGCCTCACATACAGTGTAGTTTAGATCTTCGAGGAAAAATTTCATAACTTCCTGAATCTTGGGATCATCATCGAGTAGTAAGACTGTAGAAGTCATTCGGCCTTTGGAAGCGGTCGTTTCATCGATAACATAATCAGCAAGAGGGAGTTCAATTTTAAATGTCGTTCCTCTTGGGGTATTATCCTCGATTGAAATATTACCTTTGTGCAACATTATAATCCTGTGCACAAGCGCAAGTCCAAGCCCGGTACCTTTTCCTTTTTTCTTGGTGGTGAAAAAGGGGTCAAACACCTTTTCCCGTATCCGGGGTGGTATTCCCGAACCGGTATCAGAGACTCTGATAGTTAGAATAGACGGATGGTCGGTCTCCTTTACCAAAGAGCAGCTGACTCTAATTGTGCCGCCATTGGGCATAGAGTCTCTTGCATTGCCAAAGAGGTTTTGAAAAACCCGCTTAAGGTATTCCTGGTCACCATGAAGCCAGTAATTGTGATCAGAGAATCGAAGCGTAATTTTATAAGCATCGCCCAGTTGAGAATCATAGAGAGGCACTATTGTTTGTAGCAGCTTTTTCATGTTAACGATGGAATCATCCAAAGGCTGTTTTCTTCCCAATGCCAGCAGTTCTGAAACAAGAAACTTAGCATCCGCAAGTGTTTCATCGATAAGCTCCATACGTTTTTTGGTATCACTCTCTGAGCTGTCTCGAATCACTACTTCAGAAATATCTTTTATGGTCTGAAGGATGTTGTTGAAATCGTGTGCCATACCACTTGCAAGAGTTCCAAGCGAATCCATCTTTTGATATTGAAACAACCGTTGCACCATCTCTTCACGCTGCTTTATGGCTAATTCACGATCGGTTACATCAAGCATTATTCCTTCAAAGAGTGGGCAAGAGCCGTTATTTGAAATATATTGAAGCATACAGTCAACGTATTTATGGTTGCCGTTATAATCTTCAATCTCATAGGTTCCCTTTATACCACTTGTTTTAAGACGAAAATTTGAATTGGGTGGAATGAAGTTCTCGATGTTTTTTCCAAGCAGCTGATTTGCCTCTACCCCCAAAATGGATCTGCTGGCAGCGTTTGCCCAGAGAAATCGTCCATTATCGTTGAGAGTAAAAAGCATTTCCGGTAAACGGTGTACTACACTCAGGTACTTAAGCTCTGAATTAATCAATTTCTGTGATGAACGGAAGTTGTTTCGTGAAATATGTGCGCTTACTGCCGAGGTAGCCAACAGAACTAATATGTTAATGAAATGGTTTGAAATGTGGTTATCGGCGATTTGATCAGATTGTGTCCAGTAAAAATAATAAAACAGTGAATATGCAGCACTGCAAACGATACCACTGAAAAGTGAGAGAAAGATCTGATTATGAAGCGCCGTCATAATGACACTCAGTAAGTATATACCATAAACAGCATTTAAGAGCAAGTAACTATCATACCCTGATCCAAGATAGGTGAAAAAAATAGCAGAGAAGACTGTTACATCGAGAAAAACCAACGAATATAACGATAGGTTTGATAGCTGATTTTTACCTGCGGTTAGTATGCAGTAGAGGCTGTATATGAGAATAAACAATGAAGCCGTAAGCTGAATCGCGTAGGAGAACAGATCGGTTTGTTCAAGAAGGAGATAAAAAGTGGCAACAAATAAGTAAAAACTGGAAAGAATCAGTTTAACCCAGGCGATAAAATAGTGGGAATTTTTCTCCTTTGCGGCAAAACCCAGACTGTTATTTTGTTCCTCTTTAAACGTTTGAAACATAAGAATCTTTATTATAGTGCAATGAGACTAACCATTTGTTGCCAATATACTAAATTAGGAAACCGGGAAAAATAAAAAATTTATTTAATCTCTAAAATCATTAAGTTCAATGCCTTTATTGTTTTCTTCAAAGTACTTTAAGTGCCATTCACCAGTAAATAACAGCACCGGAGCGCCTTTTTCATCCACAGCCTTTTGAACCCCATGCGGTATGCGAGGCGGTGATTGAGAAGAACTGGGCTCACAGATCCATCTGACCATCGTCCAGGGGGCTTTTTCCAGATTCACCTTCGTGCCGTACTCTGTTTCCATTCTATGTTTCACCAAATCAAACTGAAGTATCCCCACAGCTCCAAGCACTGGTGTTTTACGGGCAGAATCTGCTAATTCAAAAAAATGAATGAGCCCTTCCTGAAGCAGTTGGGTGAGACCACTTTGAAACCGTTTATAGTTTGCCGGAACTGGGTTGTGAATGAATGAAAAACATTCGGGTGGAAACCGTGGAATTTCATTAAAGCATATGGAATTGTCCTCACTTAAGGTGTCGCCGATACTAAAGTAGTTACCACCCACGATGCCTATTACATCTCCCGGGTAGGCTTCATCAACACTGATTCGTTCCCTGCCAAAAACGTTGCTTGAGTTAGAGAGCCTTAATTTTTTACCACTGTGATTATGGGTTACCTGCATATCGCGGGTAAATTTCCCTGACACAATCCTCACAAAAGCCATTCGATCACGGTGGCGAGGGTCCATATTGGCTTGAATTTTAAACACAAATCCCGAAAAACTGGGGTTATCTGGTTTGATTATGGTGTTGGAATCTGTGTGGCGGGGCTGTGGTTGGGGAGAATGTTCAATGAAACTATCCAGAAGCGCTTCTATTCCAAAATTGTTGGTGGCGCTGCCAAAGAACACGGGGGTGGTTTTTCCTTCTAAAACATCTTGTGCATTAAAATCAACTCCAGCGTGTTCTATCATTTCAAGTTCTTCAGAAATTTGAGCATAGGTACTTTCATTAAGCAGCTCTTTTAAGTAGGGATCATCGAAGCCGTGTGTTTTTACCGGCGCTTTGTAGCTTCCCCTTTCAGTACGTTCGAAAAGATGGGCAAGGCGGCTTTCTCTGTCCCACACCCCCTTAAAATCAGGGCCACTGCCAAGAGGCCAGTTTATAGCATATGCTTCAATATTTAGTACCCGTTCGATTTCATCGAGAATAGAGAGTGAGTTTAGGGCCGGGCGGTCCATCTTATTAACAAAGGTAAAAACCGGGGTTTTCCTTCGTCTGCAGACCTCAAAGAGCTTTTTGGTTTGCTGCTCTATCCCTTTTCCACCATCGATAACCATAATTACCGAATCGACTGCGGTAAGAACACGATAGGTATCTTCAGAAAAGTCATTATGCCCCGGGGTGTCCAAAAGATTGATCGAATATCCCCGGTATTTAAAATTTAATACAGTAGAGGAGACAGATATCCCTCGCTTACGCTCCAACTCCATCCAGTCGGACACTGTGGCACGTTCCTTTTTTCGGCTCGTAACAGAGCCCGCAAGCTGAAGGGCTCCGCCGTATAACAGAAACTTCTCGGTGAGAGTCGTTTTGCCGGCATCGGGATGGGAAACAATTGCAAATGTTCTTCGTTTGGAGATCTCTTTTTGATATGACATCGTTGCGGTCACTAGTTCCTTACTTCCTGGAGTTTACTCTGCACATTACCTGAGATTAATGTTTTACGTAAAAATGCGATGATTACGGGTGTGGTAAAAATAGATGCAAAAGGGTGTATTTAAAAGTGTTTTTTTGTTGTAATTAGAACTAATATACTTTAAGTGGAATTTGCTTTGCTCTCTCTATTTACCAAAACCCCTCTGTTTTGGGTGGTGAATCTTGGTTGCTAATCCTTACCTGATACCGTTAATAGCTTCTGTGACGATTTTTATTGCAGATTTTTTGTCACCCCTTGGGTATGCCCACTGGCTTCTCTACATCATCCCTATTCTCCTCTCCTATAAATCAGAAAATATTAAAGTGGTGATAACTACTCTTGTGGCATCGGTAGTACTGATGTTTTCAGGTGTAGTCGTCTCACCCACAATAGGATTTCCCTTCTTTATTTCTTTTCTGAACCGGGTGCTTGGATTTATTGCTACTACCGCATTCACCATTATAATACTGAATCTGATTAAGAGCAAAAAAGAGGCAATGAAATATTCACAGGATCTGCTCGAGGCAAATAGCGATCTTGAAGCTTTCTCCTACTCTGTTTCTCATGACCTTAGAACACCGCTTCAGACCATAAAAGGGTTCGGTGCCATTCTTTTAGAGGACTATTCTGAGATGTTCGACTCAGAAGGGCTGCTGTATCTTAAAAAGATTGTTCAGGGCAGCGAAAAGATGGAGACGATTATAAATGATATGCTAATGCTTTCTAGGATCAGTCGTCAGGAGATGAAAACAGGCGATATAAATATGGCTGATATCGCAAAAACTTTAATCTGTGAATTTAAAAGCGCTCAGCCAAACAGGGAAGTGGAATTTGTAATAGATGAAAATCTCTCGGTTAGGGCCGATCCTCAGCTTATTACCATCGCTTTAACAAATCTGCTCAGCAATGCCTGGAAATATACCTCTAAAAAAAGCAACGGACGTATAGAATTCGGTAAAATAGACAAAGAAGGTAAAACAATATATTATGTAAGAGACAACGGTGCCGGTTTTGATATGTCCCGACGTGAAAAACTTTTTGAGCCATTTTCCAGACTTCACTCCGACTCAGAATTTGTGGGTACAGGAGTTGGGCTTACGATAGTTAAAAGGGTAATTCAAAGGCATAGGGGTGAAGTGTGGGCTGAAGGGGTAAAAGGTAAAGGCGCGGTCTTCTATTTTACGCTTCATAACCCGTTTATAATTTAAAACGTTACAGTTATTTCAATCCGGGGCGCACAGATAAGTCCTGAGCTGTACATACTTTGACTTCAGAGTCACTGTAATACTATATTAACTAGTTTATCCAACTTTGAAGAGAAAAGTGTCATGGATGATTCAAAAGGCGAAGAAAAGATAAGGGTCAGTTTTTCACAGGGGCTTAACCTGCTTATCCCTTATGTGAGGAAGAGATTAGCGCAACAGCTGCGTTCTGTTGTGTTTATTACGCTTTATCTTACCTTTTTTCAGACACTTGTGCTTAGGGTCGCTATAGCGGATGCTGCAGTAATTGCCACCGGGATGGCCCTTGTAATTGTAGGGCTGATGTTTTTTATGGAGGGGCTTTTTCTGGGTATAATGCCCCTGGGGGAGATGATCGGTTTAAAGCTTCCCCGCAAAGCGCGTTTGCCACTTATTCTTCTGTTCTCTTTTATTCTGGGGATTGGCGCGACTCTTGCCGAACCGGCCATAGGAATATTGCGAGCTGCAGGTGCCACGGTGCTTCCCTGGGAAGCACCACTGCTTTACTATATCCTTAACCATCACCCTGACTACCTGGTGTATGCAATCGGGTCAGGGGTTGGATTGGGTGTGTTGTTCGGAATGGTACGGTTTCTGTACAGTTGGTCTCTTAAGCCGTTTGTTACTGTGCTTACTATTGTTATTGGTGGGCTAACCGTTTGGGCTACTTTTAATCCTAACCTGATGTATCTGGCCGGGTTAGCCTGGGATAGCGGCGGTGTTACAACCGGTCCCGTTACTGTACCTTTGGTTTTGGCACTTGGGATTGGCGTATGCAGGATTGTGGGGGGAACCGGTCTTGGAACCTCGGGATTTGGGGTGGTTACACTTGCTTCACTCTTTCCCGTACTGACTGTTCAACTGATTGGTATACCCTTTTTGGGAACTGTTCCACAGCCAATGACTGAAGAGGAGTTTGTATCCTCTGAAAACCGTTCAAGTGTCATTTCGCTGTTTAATTCCGAGAAACATTTTTATGAATTCATCACCGAACAGGGGTTAGTTGCCTACGATTCTGAACACGCAATTGCCGGATCTGAACTTAAAAGTCTTGAAGTAATAACCGCTACCAATGATGACCCACACACAGTCCAAAACGAGCCCCGGGCTCAGGAAACTGTGCGTGATGTTGTCCTGAACAATTTGCTTCTTGCAATGCGGGCGATAATTCCCCTTACGTTGTTTCTGCTGCTGGTATTAAAGCTGTTTTTGCGAGAAAGAATTCTCAAATCTGACGTCATTTTTACCGGGGTCTTTTTTGCGCTCATTGGAATGCTTTTCTTTAGTATTGGTATGGAATACGGGCTTTCGCGCCTTGGAAATCAGGTAGGCAGGGTATTGCCGGTAACTTTCAGGGCTATTCCCATAGAAGAGGAACAGCTAAAAGTTGAAAACTTTGATACAACCTTGATTAGTGATGCAATCACCCCCGCGGGCTACAAAGCTCCCTTTTTCTATCTTAAAGATGGTACACAGATACAGAAGGTTGAGTATAGTCGGGCGCAGCATGATACCGTTGCCAATGTTTATGACTATGTGCCTGTTCGTGGGCCTCTGACAGGGCACGGGGGTGAGCTTGCCGGTTTTATAATCATACTCCTGTTTGCGATTATTATGGGATACGGTGCTACTTTTGCCGAACCTGCTCTCAATGCTCTTGGAATTACCGTTGAACAACTGACGGTGGGAACATTCAAACGGATACATCTGATGAATGCTGTAGCTTCAGGGGTGGGGATCGGGCTTGCCTTTGGGATGGCCAGAATCATATGGGATTTGCCCGTTGTTGTTATGCTTCTTCCACCCTATCTTGTTGTGTTATTTTTGACCTGGATCTCTTCAGAAGATTATGTATCGATCGCCTGGGACAGTGCAGGTGTAACGACCGGGCCTATTACGGTGCCACTGGTTTTAGCCATGGGGCTTGGTATCGGTGGTCAGCTTGGGGTTGTTGAAGGGTTTGGGATGCTGGCACTCGCGTCGGTATGGCCTATTTTGATTGTGCTCTCGGTCGGTGTGGTTGTATCCATCAGAAGAAAAGCACTCGCACGCAGTATGCAAAAAGAGGAGAGTGTATGACAGGGCAAATGGGCCGCAGAATCAGCAGGATTAATGTAGTGGCAAACAGAGATTTGCTAAACCGCTCACCACTTGAAATATTGTCTGAAAATGGTATCGAAGCGATGGCGCATATCATCGGGCGATCAGCTTTGCTTAGTGAGCGCAGGGGAGTGATGTCTGCACTGCTGGGACCATCAACACGCATCGCCTCAAATTCTGTCGATGTGATAACGTTTCTGGTGGAATCTTCCCTGGAAGAAGCCGCGCTGCAGCTTGTCGCCTCAAAGTTCAATCTCAATATTCCGGGTACGGGGACTGTGTATAGCGAAACGGTTAATTTGCAAAGAGATTGTGGGGGCTTTAAAGTTTGTAACTCTCTGCCACAGCAGAAACCAAAAGTACGTATGCAGAATCAGCTTACCGGAATCTGTTGCATCGTTTTACGGGGTGAAGGTGATTCGGTGGCACGGGTTGCTCTTGAAACCGGCTCCTGTGTTCCAACCGTTACTTATGGTCTGGGAGCAGGGCTTAGAGACAGGCTGGGACTCTGGCGCATCACCATTCCCGCGGAAAAGGAGATCGTTACCATGGTGGTAAACTCCTATGAGGCAGAAGATATTATGAATATAATAGTAGACACCGCAAGCCTCGATCAGCCCGGAAGGGGTATTATCTATCATTTCCCGGTTCACAGTGGATTAATAAACATGAAGGTGAGTAAGGAATCCCGCTCTCAGGCGGCAAGCCTGGAGCAAATGGTATTGGCTTTGGATGAACTGAAGGGTGGTACAGAGTGGCGCAGAAGAAGGTTGAGCAGCTCCTATCGCGAGACGCGACGCAAACATCTGACCGACCTTACTGAATTAGCTCTGTACTGTGATGAAGGAAACGGTGATGAATATGTGAAAGTTGCTTTGGCTGCCGGTGCCTCAGGTGCTACACTTAATGAGTACAAATATGTTCACCACGAAGACGTAAAGATAACCCCGGCTCGTGAAAAATGCAGCATGATAACAACACCCCGGCAGCTCCGGGACATACTTACTGCCCTGGATAAAGCCGGGGTGTTTAATCCTGATAATCATAACGATGTAATTACCAGAAGCATTACACGAGCATACTCATACTCCGCTTTGCAGGACTGAACCTAACTGCTGTCCAGATCGGAGCTGTCACTGAAAACAGGTGCGATCTCCTCTACTATTTTACCAATAACCAGATCACTGTAAAAGTGCCCCGCTTCAATCTTTGTTCGTAATTCGCCCAGATATTTATGCTGTTCGATGGGCTCCATCCAAAGAAAACGTCCTTTGCGGACTCTTGTGTGAGTTTGTTTCTCCATAAACACTATCCCTGTGTTAAATTGCAGCATCCTTGCTGTTTCTATTTTTCTTATCGACCGGTGCAAAAAAGACCTTTAGAAAAAAAAGCAGGGGGGCTCAAGTAGGGCTAACGGACCACTGAAACCAGGGGGTAAAACTGTTGGAGCACTGGCAGGAGCGGGCACCCGGAAAAAAACGATGATCTTAAAACAGGGGTAAGGCAGGTTAGTGTGTCTCGTGTAAGTCATTGTATGTGGTTAGGTTGAGGAAATATAAATGTCGTGGCCTGGCTATGTTCGTTAAGCGGAAAGTCTAATGACTGAGTTCTCTGTGGGGATAAAGTGCAGGCTTCTGTGAGGCACAGGTTCAGTTCCTCAATGGCGTCGGGTCGCGTAACACGCCTTGTGCAGTGAGGAACATGCCTTGTGCAGTGAGGAACATGCCCTGTGCAGTGAGGAACATGCCCTGTGCAGTGAGGAACATGCCCTGTGCAGTGAGGAACACGCCCTGTGCAGTGAGGAACACGCCTTGTGCAGTGAGGAACACGCCCTGTGCAGTGAGGAACACGCCTTGTGCAGTGAGGAACACGCCTTGTGCAGTGAGGAACACGCCCTGTGCAGTGAGGAACACGCCTTGTGCAGTGAGGAACACGCCTTGTGCAGTGAGGAACACGCCCTGTGCAGGGGTGTTTGACCCATGTTCCTCACTGTTTGACCCATGTTCCTCACTGTTTGACCCATGTTCCTCACTGTTTGACCCATGTTCCTCACTGTTTGACCCATGTTCCTCACTGTTTGACCCATGTTCCTCACTGTTTGAACTGTGTTCCTCACTGTTTGAACTGTGTTCCTCACTGTTTGAACTGTGTTCCTCACTGTTTGAACTGTGTTCCTCACTGTTTGAACTGTGTTCCTCACTGTTTGAACTGTGTAAAAGCTAACTTGTTCTTTTCGACCGCGTTGCGCTCATATTGCTGTTGAGTGTAGCCAGCCGGGGGCGCGGTGGTGGGTGAGAGAGTGATGTTTCGATGGATTTTTTTCTTATTTTTGCACCAGGTATTTATCCTTTACGATCTTTGTATAAAAACTGTATAATAGCAGGTAAGAACCTAAATGAGAGGAACGAGAGTGGTACGTTATAATATCGAGGAATTGAATGATGAGATGGTGCTGGGTGAATCGATATTCCTCCCATCAGGAGAGTTGTTACTTGCAGCAGGTTATAAACTGAAGGAAAGATATCGCCAACGACTGAAACAACTTGGATACAGTGATGTATTGATAGAAGTAGCGGGTACAGAGCAGGTACAACCCGAAAGTACTGTTTCAGAGAGCTCTCAACGTGAGATGAACAACTCTGTATCAACCTCAACAAAGGAGCTTGCCAGTGCAATCACCAAGTTCAGGCAAAAGAGCAATCAGCGGGTAAAAGAGATCATTAAGGAAAATCGTCAGTATCTTGCCAAATATATTATGACCTCCTCTATGGCCAAAGCACTGGAGCAGTTTATCGATGAGATCATGAGTCAGTCATCAATTGTGCTGAACCTTTCGGCTATTCAGCAAACACAACCCGAGCTTTTAAATCATGTGCTGAATGTAACCATTACCTCTCTTTGTATCGGGAAGAAATATCGTTTATCCTATGAAGAGATGAAGCAGCTTGGTGTAGGGGCAATTAACTATGATCTTGGGCTTATAGCGCTCAACCAGGAGCTTCTTGAGAAAAAAAGAAACAATAAAGAACTCACCGCCGAGGAGTTAAAACAGTACAGGCAACATACAATTTATGGCTATCTGATGCTCACTCAGAATCCACTGATACCATCAACCAGTGTAGCGGTTGCGCTTCAGCACCATGAGCAGCAAAATGGCGGGGGATTTCCACAACATCTTAAAGGAGACAACCGTCCGCCAATAAAAGACTTTTCCAGGCAGAATATGATCCACCGGTTCGCTGAAATTGTGGCTGTAGCCGACACCTATGACATGCTTCTGACCGGCAGGTACAATGCAGGGAAAAAGATGGATGCAAAGAATGCTATAAAAGAGGTCATTTGTATGGGAGGGCACGCACTTAACTCTGATATAGTAAAAACGTTGGTTTCCATAATTCCACTGTTCCCGGTGGGGGCTCGTGTAAGAATCGCTGATGCTCCCACGGCGCAGTTAACCGGGTATGTAGGAGTTGTTGCCAAAGATAATATTGAGAATATGGAACGGCCTCAGATAATACTATACGAAACAAAGAATCATCAGAAAATAAAACCAATACTGATAGACACTTCAAAGTACAAAGGGTTTACTCTTGAACTGATCACCTGAAAAGTGGTTCAGGAGTAAACCGCTACTTAACTGACACCAATCAGGCCTCTTACCTTATCGATTGTTACCTGGGCCACTTCACGGGCTTTCATCGCACCTTGTTTTCTGATTTGATCGATGTAGTCTTTATTGTTTTCAAGCTCTTCCCGTTTTTCTCTGAATGGGCGAAAGTGCTCCCAAACAGCCCCAAAGAGCTCCTTTTTTGCATCACCATAGCCGTAACCACCTGCGCGAAACTTTTTTTCCATTTCCAGAGCCTGGTCTGGTGATGCAAACATTTTGTAAAGTTGATAGATAGTGCTGTTATCCGGATCCTTTGGTGCTTCAACCGGAGTCGTGTCGGTAACAATTCCCATGATTTTTTTTCTGATCTGTTTTTCTTTGGCAAATATTTCGATAGTATTGCCATATGATTTAGACATCTTCTGTCCATCAGTTCCCGGTATTATGGCAATCTCCTCCCGTATCTCGGGCTCGGGCAGTGTAAACACCTCTCCATAGGTACCGTTGAATTTGATTGCAATATCACGGGTCACTTCAATGTGTTGTTTCTGATCACGGCCTACGGGCACAAGGTTGGACTGATACATAAGAATATCTGCGGCCATAAGAACCGGATAGGAGAAAAGGCCGCTATTTGCCGGGATGTTTTTAGAAACAGCATCCTTGTAGGCATGGCATCGTTCCAGAAGCCCCACAGGGGTTACATTGCTCAGATACCAGGTAAGCTCTGCAACTTCCGGCACATCTGACTGAACCCAAAAGATCGACTTCTCTGTATCAATTCCAAGTGCAACAAGATCGAGTATGGCATCATGGGTATACTGAGCCATCATTTTACCATCAAACATTGTTGTGAGACTGTGAAGGTTTGCGATAAAGCAGAAAAGCTCACCTCTGGACTGGGATTGAACCATAGGCTTAATCATCCCCAAATAATTACCGATATGTATAGATCCTGAAGGTTTAATTCCTGAAAGAATGCGCATTGTACACTCCTGAAGGTAGCTGGTTTCGGTTTAAATAGAAGCACAAAATAAAAAACGCCAGAATAAAACGGAAAAGTTGTGACATATTACGTCTTTTGGGCAACTAAATTACACTCCGGTTCTGTTCACCAGGATAGTTATCTTAGTTTTTCAGGTAGTGCTTAGTGAGGGAGAGGCGCACAGTTGAGGAGTGTTTGAGAGAAATGCGTTTGCCCGTGAAAACAGTGTGTCGAGATTCGAAGAAGATTGAACGGCACTGTAAAACTGGTGCCCAAACAGGAAGTTTCGGGAAAAGTAGTAACAAAATTGCTTTATCCTTCCAATGGCTTTTTCGGCAGGGAAGTCCTCCAGGGTGTAATCGCAGTAGGTGTCCCAGACCTGATGATGGTCTACGTTGCATTTAAGCCCACTGATCTGGGCGAAAATCCAGGGTCGTATAACCGCCATTCTTCCGATCATTACTGCTTTGCAGCCCGATTCCCCCAGCAGTGTTTTAACGTCTTTGGGGCTACAGATATCACCATTTGCTATTACCGGTATATGGGTTAAAGCAGTAATCCAGGGGAATAGATGCCACCGTGCATTACGCTTAAGCTTTTCGTTGGAGAAGCGTGGGTGGACAGTGATTGCATCGATCTTACACTCTTCAAAGATCCTCAGCTTTTCTTCAAAGCGCTTCTCCCAGCCATCCTTTCCATCCCCCAGCCTGCACTTAACGCTCAATGGTCCATCCCACAGTTGTCGACAGTTAGCGAGCAGAGAATGAAGATCTTTGGTGTCTTCAAAGAGCGCACATCCCGATTTTCTCCTTTTTATCGCCGGGGCCGGACAGCCAAGATTAATATCGATTGCGTCGGCCTGGATTGTTTTTAATCTGGGTATAATCAACTCCAGTGGTTCTTCGGCATTAATGCGAAGCTGGTATACTACTTTGCCTTCCGAAGCTCTGCGTTTAGTGTAGGGGGAGCCGTGCAGATCCTCTCCCTTAAGCGCTGTGGCCGAGAGCATCTCTGTAAAAAGTGCTCCGTAGCCACCAAAATCAGCTATCAGCCTGCGAAATGCACTATGAGTAACTCCTGCCAGTGGAGCAAGAAAAAGAGGGGGAGCGACATTCAAAGAGGCTGCTTTAAATTCCTGAATTAGAATGGGGGAGTTATTCATTTTTTATTATCTAACCAGAGGGTAAACCATTAGCTGAGTTGTCGTAACAGGATGGAGTCCAGGATATGAAAAATTAAGTGTCGTAGAAAAAATCCCGAAACCATGTAGATCATTAGCATCATAAATATAGAGAAGAGAAACTCCTGGTTTTCATCTCTGTTTTTACTTGGTTTAGCCAGACGGTAATCGGAGAAGAAATAAGCGCCGACGGGAAATATCATTCCGGTTATGGCAAATATAAGTGCAAAAAAGGGAGGAAGGCCCCAATACTGGGTAGCAACAATGTGCCCTCCAAACACTGTGGAGAGAATAATGCCAAGCAATGGTCGTAGGGTACGGAAGTGCCTGCTTCGGGTGTTTTCATACCTGGTGGTGTCAGTCTTCAGGTGACTCCATAGCTGGGGGTCAAAATCTACCGGCGATGTGGAGTTTATCACCAGATCCTGTAGCTCTTCGATCATTAAACCTGAATTTTCCAGGTAAAGAGGCACAGAAAGAGAGTTGTTGTCTTTGGTTTTAAATACAATGAAGCCTTTTATAAAGGGTAGGTGATAGTGATTGATGGCTATAACGTTATTGATGTTTATCGTTTGTACTGCTTTTGATGATTTTATGCTCAACCAGTTATCTTCAATCAGGATAAATCGAGAAGAATAGTCCCGGGAAATCTGGCGGTAAAAGAAAAACAGAGCGAAAAAAACGATACTCAAAAATACCGCAGATCGAAATGCCTGAGTCAGGACAACGCCGCTTAGGTAGAAGGTATAAAAGGAGGTGAACCAGTATACTGTAAGAACGGGTATAAAAAAGAGGAAAAAGAAGAGTTCAAAGAAAAAGGAACGATCATAATGATGGAAAACCTTTTTGGGAGTTATTAGCTGTTCTGTACTCAAATGCGTATGCCTCTTTGGGTTTGTTAGCCAGTATAAAGTAGTAAAATATAATTGTATTAAATGCAATAGGAAATAAAAGGGTGCAAAGTGGTGTAATGATGGAGAAAAAAGGTCTGAGCTCAACATTTTTTTACCTTTGCTTGCGATTATTGGGGCAAAAATAGAAAACTATGTTCATAGGGGAAGCATTAAGTATTTTCCCTAATCTTTGTCTTAATCGGGCTAAAGAGTATATATTCTTCAGGCACTTTGAGGCTCGCCGGAGTGTGGAAGCTGAACGCTAAAGCGTTTTGATAGCAGTTTTGAGTTAAGTATGGGCGGGTCAGTAAGTTATACATAGAGGGGTCTAAGTTTTTTAAGGAGCTTGTATGGCAGCAGTTAAAGTAGATCAAGAGAAGTGCAGTGTGTGCAGAATCTGTACCATGACCTGTCCTGAACCGGGGGTAATAAAGATTGAAGACAAGCAATTGAAAATCGATTCTTTGCGCTGTAAGGCATGTTTTGTTTGTGCCTCTGTTTGTCCTAAAAAAGCTCTGCGCAAGGATGAGGATTAAAGGAATCGGTACTAAGAGAAAAAAATATTCGTTCAGATATAAGTGAGAGAGATATATGAGTAACCAACAGAAATCAGTGGATGCCGGGCATCTGTTTTTTGAAGCAGAGCGCCAGAAGTCTTTCATTACTGGTAGTGAGGCGGTGGCCGAAGCGATAAAGAGAGCTAATGTTGATATGGCGATCGCTTATCCTATTACACCCCAGAGTGAAAGTATGCACCTTATCGGTGATTTGTATGCACGTGGTTATCTTAAAGATTACTACCGGGCCGAGAATGAGTTTGCCGTTATGGCTTCGATTCACGGGGCAGCCCTTGGGGGCGGGCGGGTTTTTACTGCCACAAGCGGACCTGGAACGTTGCGTGCCATGGAGATGTTTCCGGTGTGGGCCGGGTCACGTCAGCCCATCGTTTGCGCGTTTATGTGCAGGGGAGTGGCACTGCCACCATCCATTCAACCCGAAAATATCGAGATGTCCTTTCTGCTTGATACCGGGATGCTGATGTTTCATGCTGAAAATGCTCAGGATTATTTTGACATGATTCTTAAGGGATATGCCATTGCCGAGCAGCCTGATGTTCATCTGCCGGTTGGGGTATTTGCTGATGGTTTCTTTGTAACCCATACCCGCGAAATAGTGATGCTTCCGCCTGAGGAACTTAAATTACAGGAGTATGATCCTAAAGCCTGTCCGGTACCGGTATTTGACATGGAATCACCACCGGCACGTATTACCCGCGATCCACTCCTTAATAAAAGTAACTTTATATCCTATGCAGCCAACGCAAGCTGGCATCAGGAGATCCTTGCAGCTGCTGAGCGGGCTCGCAAGCATATAAAGCACTATTTGGGTGGACTGATCGAAACAGAAAATAAGGATGCAGAGATTTTAATCGTTGCTTCCGGAACTGCCGTCTCTCAAAGCCGTGAAGCAATAAAGGCGTTGCGTGAAGAGGGAATTGACGCTGGACTGGTGAAGGTGAAATCGATACGGCCTTTTCCTGAAGCAGAGATAAGAGAGGTGACAAAAGATGCATCGCTTATCCTTGTACCTGAATTCAATGCTGGTGGATGGCTTGCCAGAGAGGTAAAGGCTTCAATCGATAACAACAGCAGAGTAGTGGCGGGACCACGGGTTTTTGGCGGCATGACTATGCCCAAGGATCTGATTGTAAGCGAGTTGAAGAGTGCATTGCAATCACGCTCCCATGTAAACGCATCACCTCAAATGTCAAAGTAACGGAGAAAACTATGTCAAATAAAATACTTACTCCTGTAAAAGAGTTCGAGGAGCTGTTGCCACAGGAATACAAAGATCTGGTGAACAATGGTCCTCACAATGGCAAGGGTGGGGTTAAAAAGCTTGGTACATTTAAAGAGGTAACCGAAGCTCATCCACACTGTGCAGGTTGTGGTGTCGCTCTTGGTATCAGGTTATCACTTGCAGCACTGCCGGCACCTGAAGATACTCTTGTGGTTGGTACTCCCGGATGCTCCTTTTTTGCACTGTCGCAATCTGCCATAAATTATTCCAATACCGCCTTTGGTAATCAAAACGCTGTTGCTTCCGGTTTAAAAAGGATGCTAAAGTTACGGTATCCTGATAAGCATAAAGATGTGGTGGTGATGGTTGGTGATGGTGGTGTGGCAGATATTGGTCTTGACTACACACTTCACTCCTGGTTTCGTGGAGAGAATATCACTACCGTTATGCTCGATAACGAGGTTTATGGCAACACCGGGGGACAGGAAAGCGGCATGTCTCTTAAGGGAAAAGTGTTAAACATGGCTCCCAAAGGTAAGGAGTTTAATAAAATTCCGGTCTTTGAGATCGCAAAAACTTCAGGGTGTGCCTATGCTGCGAAGATCACCATTGCAAACCCGGTGAAACTTGGTAAAGTAATCGAAAAAGCAGTTCTTATTGCAAGAGAAGTAGGGCCCACCTATGTTCAGCTTTATACCCCTTGTCCTACAAACCTTAAGTTCGCACCCGAAAAAACGATACAGGCTGCTAAGGACGCAGAGAAAACCTACTACTCCTTTGAGGAGTTTATTACCAAAGAAGCAGAAGAGTATCTCAGCAAAGAAGCAAAAAAACAGGAGACAAAGCAATGAATCTTGATATAAGAATGGCAGGGCTTGGTGGACAGGGTGTTGTTACCGCCGCACATATTTTGGGCACAGCGGTGGTTAATAGTGGCAAACACGCATCCGTTAACCCTTTCTTTGGGGCCGAGAAACGACTCGCCCCGGCTGAGAGTTATGTGAGGATTTCTCAGGAGCCAATTTATGACAGAGGTGAGGTGTTATTTCCTAACTTTATAATGATTTATGCTCCTGAAGTTATTACTATGGGTAAATCCTATACCATGCCCTTCTACTCCGGGCTTAAAAAGAATGGGCTTGTGCTCATTAACTCAGATAAAGAAATCCTGTCGGATAAAGAAATGGACGGGCTGAAGTCCATTGAAGCGAACATATACTATGTACCCGCAACGAAACTGGCAATCGATTTTGCCGGTACAGCGATGGCCGCCAACATGACCATGCTGGGAGCGCTGTGCGGGTTGGTTGAACTGGTTGATTTGGATGCAGTAATGGATGCTGTTGAGGAACGATTCAGTGGAAAAACCAAGATGGTGGCTTCCGGTACCACAGCTGTATTGGATGAGGCATTAAAAAGTAAGTATGAGAAAGTTTCGCAGATGATTGAGAAAAACCGTCAGGCTATTGTAAACGCGTTTCAGTATGTAAAAAAAGAGATGTGAGGGGCTTAGCCTCTCACATCCATCCTCTTATAGCCCACAAGCAGCTGTTTTATTCCCTTTCGTTTATTTCTATTCTTCGGTTAAATTTTTAGCGATCTCTTCTATCACCTGTATTGTCGCAAGATTTATTAACAGTGAACAGGCAATTTTGCCGCTGTATCCATGAATATCTACATTTCCTGACAGAATGCTGGGGAACTTAATTGTTCCAAAAACCTGATAGGGAGGAACTTGAGTTAAAGGACCAAGTTTTTTTTCCATCTCCGGTAGTGTGGACCCTACTGCCATGTTTACTACCTCATTAAAAAGCTCAGTAAATTCATATCCTGTCTCTGAGAAACTATGGCCACACTCATTACTTATACCTTTTGCCGTTGCGGTTTCTGTGGTAATAATACAAACGCCCTGCACTTTCCCTGTAAAATGCATAAAGGTAGAAAAGGATCCATGTGATTTATAGGGGCCTTTATGCAGGGAGCTGGCCTGAATCTCAAAACTGTAACCGGTGAGTTCATGAATTACTCTGATAATGTTTTGAGCAAATAGCGCGGTGTAAGTTCTTAAGGTAATATCATTAATTTTGTGGGGCATATAATCTCTCCTAATCTGTATGGATTGAGGTGAACGAATCTTAGATTGTATAACCAAAAGGGGAAAAAAGCAAGAAAAAAAGGACAAGGTAATATTTAACTTATCAAAAAAAAAGAGGTTTAACTTTTGAGACAATGATATAAGATGGGTAAGATTAATACATTAAATAAATAAACAAGTCGTTGTTTGAAATTTAAAAAAATATATAGAATACATTCTGGAAATATGTTTTGGGATTAGAAAAAAAATACATTGAACAAATGTGGATTGTTTGATAGAATAATTTTCTGATACTCACAGGCCAAAGTAAGACGCTTGTGGTTTTTGGTACCCCATTCTCGAAAGGATTAAGAATTTATGGCCCGGATATTAATTGTAGATGATTCCTGGTTAATTCGGCAGACCTTAGTAAATCTATTTAAAAAAACGGATTATGAGATATCTGTAGCGGAGAATGGAACGCAGGCACTTGAAAAATGTAAAAAAGAGAAACCTGATTGCTTGCTATTGGATTTGCTTATGCCGGATATTGACGGTTTAGATGTTTTTAAGCAGCTGAAACAGGAGGACTTTGATGTTCCTGTACTAATATTGACCGCCGATATTCAAAGTACTACCCAGGAGCGGTGTTTTAAGGAGGGGATATTTGGGTTCCTTCAAAAACCACCCAAAGAAGAGAATGTGTTGTTTATGGTGGAAAAAGCTCTAAAAAGTAAAACAGAGGGATAGGCAATGATTAAACAGAACCCCATTGCTATAGATATATTAAGAGAATTGATGAATATGGGGGTAGGCAAAGCTGCTAATTCTCTTAACCAGTTGTTTGGAACACACATAGAGTTTACAATACCCTGGATCAATTTCTATGGGGGGCAGGGCATTTTATCCAAATGGAAGGAATGTGAAGAGCTAAATACCGCTGTGGAGATGAAGTTCAATGGTGATCTTACAGGTACGGCTCTATTGTGTTTTAAAAGGGATGATGTGAAAAAAATATTTAATGGCATTCTTTCAGGTGTTGCGCCCGAGGATCTTGAAATAACACAGGATAGTGCCCTTAGTGAGGTTGGAAATATAGTGATAAATGCTGTTACAGGCTCGATCAGTAACATCGCAGAGGCTCAGATAGAATATCAAATCCCACAAATAGTAAAAAACTTCGAAAACAAACAATTTCTGTCAAATCAAACTGAGGTTATTTGTCTGGGGGCCAATTTCCAGTTTCAGGAACAAAAAGTAAATTCATTGATCATGTTGTCCTTTGAAGAGTATTCGTTGGGTACTATGATAGGTGAGCTGGTAAATAAGTTTTAAACAATCATTGTCTGGGTTCGCTAATAATCATTAAAGGATGCTGCGAAAATGGGTAAAGGTAAGCATAAAGTGCTTCTGATAGACGACTCTATATTTATGAGACGAAAAATCGAAAGTATTCTCAGTATTGGTGGATACAGTATTGCAGAAGCGTCAACTGGCAGAGAAGGGCTCGAAGCGGCAGAAAAAGAGGACTTTGACTGCATTGTACTTGATTTGCTTATGCCTGATATGGATGGATTTAAAGTGCTTGAGAAGCTTCGGGCTATTCGAAATACGGTGCCCATAATAATTGCCTCTTCAGATATTCAGGATTCCGCAAAGGGCAGATGTTTTAAACTTGGAGCTTTTGACTTTGTGGAAAAGCCACCCGATAAGGAAATACTGCTTCATAAAGTTCATATAGCGATCGGCCTCAACGAGGAGGGCGGTACATTGGTACTTTCCGATAAACAGAATGATGTGTTAAAGGAGATGATAAATATAGGCATCGGCAAAGGTGCTGAGATGCTTAATGTTATCCTTGCAACTCATATAAAACTTGAAGTGCCTTTTGTTAGAGTATTATCACAATCTGAATTTGAATTTGATGTTAAAAAGAATCAGCTTGACAGTCTTGCGGCGGTTAATCTTTCATTCAAAGGTGATATATCGGGTAATGTCGAACTTGTTTTCCCAAAAGAGAGCGCGGCAAATTTAGTCGCGGCACTCATCGGTGAAGAGCCTAATTCCATGTCCCTGGATTCAATACGAACCGGAACATTAAGTGAAGTGGGAAATATTGTCATAAACGCGGTAATCGGAAGCATAAGCAATATGCTCAATTTTAAGCTCGCTTATTCAACTCCCACCTATGTTGAAGGAGATTACGAGAAACTTTCGATGATGATACGAAAAGGGGCAAACTCTGTCATTTTACAGGCCAGAGCACGGTTTATTATTGATATGTTTGCGGTTACCGGAGATATTGTACTGTTCCTTGAGCTGGACTCACTCGATAAAATTTTTACTATTATTGAAAGAGTTTCAAATGACCAATGAACTATCTGCTGCTTTATATAAATATGAAGCTCTGGACTACGCTCTTACCGGAATGTGCATATTGCGAAGAGATTATATCGTGTTATTCTGGAATGAAAGAATGGAGGAGTGGACCCGGATTGAGAAGAAGGATATAATAGGACAAAATGTAAAAGATTTTTGCTCTCATCTTGCCGATCCACGGTATACAATCAGACTGGAGGAAATATTCAGGGGTGGTCCGCCTGTAATCTTTTCCTCACAAATTCATAAGCACATGTTTCCCGCTCCTCTGCCCAGTGGAGAGATGAGAATTCAGCATGTAACAGTTTCATCTATTCCATCGGTCGATGGCAAAGAGAGCTACGCGCTTTTTGCTATTGAGGATGTGACAGAACTAACTAACCGCCTAACCGATCTCGATAAAGCCCGACGCGACGCGGAAGTCGCCAACAGGGCAAAGAGTGATTTCCTTGCCAACATGTCCCATGAGATCAGAACACCAATGAACGGTGTATTAGGGATGTGTGAAATTCTTCACGGTACAAGTCTTAGTGAGCATCAGCGAAACTATGTCGATATGATTTTACGCTCAGGCCGTGCCCTGCTATCGATTATAAATGATATCCTTGATTTTTCTAAAATTGAAGCAAGGAAAATGGAACTTACTTCATCGGTGTTTAATCTCCGCGATGTTTTAAACGATGTGGTGGAAGTTGTTTCTCATTCGGCAGTCAGTAAAGGACTTGAATTAACGATTAATTGTGACTGTGAACCAAATGCTTGTGAATATTATATTGGCGATGCCGGAAGAGTACGTCAAATTGTAATGAATCTGATGAGTAATGCCATAAAATTCACCGATAAAGGTTCTGTCACTCTTTCTTTAAAAACTGCGACTACAGAGAATGATATAGCAGACGTTTTTATAATCGTAAAGGATAGCGGAATAGGAATACCGGCTGAAATGCGTCCGGTTCTCTTTAAAAAATTTATGCAGATAGAGAATTACGCGACAAAAAGTCGTCGTGGCAGTGGATTAGGGCTTAGTATTTGCCGGGAACTTGCGTTAATGATGGGCGGGGATATAACTGTTGATAGCGAAGAGGGGAAGGGGTCAGAATTCACCGTACATTTAAAACTACCCATCGCGAATAAGGAGCAAGTTGAAAATTACCTATTAGATAAAAAACAGAAGACTAAAGATTTGTTACTTGATAACGATCATATGAGTGGTGCTAAGGTGTTGCTTGCTGAAGATAACCACATTAACCAGGCTGTAGCCATCAATTTACTTGAAAAACTCGGGTGCTTTGTTACGGTAGTTACTAACGGAAAAGACGCGTTGAAAAAGGCTATAGATGAGGATTTTGACATGGTTTTCATGGACTGCCAGATGCCGGTTATGGATGGTTATAAGGCGACCCAAAGTATAAGAGAGTACGAAGATAAGTCTGGTACTCATATTCCTATAATTGCCATGACAGCGCATGCTATTCAGGGTGACAGAGAAAAATGTATAGATTCCGGTATGGATGATTACATAACTAAACCGGTTGAACTGGAAAAGCTAAAAAGTGTGGTAATGAGGTACTTTAAACCCAAAGAAAACAAAACCTCTCAAATGCGACCAACGGTTCTTATTGTTGAGGATGATTCTGATGCAAAGGAGAGGCTAAAAGCTGCCGTAAAAGAAGTGTTTCCCATGGGAAACACTTACTCAGCTATGGATGGGGTTGAAGCTTGTATGCTACTGGGAAGCCTTAAACCCTCCATCTTTATCTGTGATATAATGATGCCTAACATGGATGGTGAATCGGTTATTTCATATCTGCGCAGATCGATTAAGTTTACTGAAACAAAAGTGATTGTGGTAACTGCTTTATCACCCGAGTCCAAAGCTATTGATCGTATAAAGAGTATGAATGTAAGCTATATTATCTACAAACCTCTGGAGCATAAGGAAATCCTTAAAAGTATTTACAGCTGTCTTTCAAAACCGGTAAATCAGGATGAGTATAATTCAGCTTTAATTTACGATCAAATCTCTCCTGATATTGATTACTCTGGTTTAGTGGAGTGTTCGTTACATGGGATTGGGATTTTTCAAAACGAAAAAATAATTTACATGAATATGAGTTTCGCGCGTATGTTCAATCGAACGGTAAGTGAAATGTTGCAAGTAGAGACCACCGGAATGCTTCAGTTAGTACATCCCGATGATCAGCCTAAAATGAAAGAAATGCTCTGTAACAGCTCTAAAGAAACATCTGCTTCGGAACCAATTCGCCTAAAAGACCCTTTTACACAAAACGGTACTACTGTAGATCTCTTTAAATGGAATATTGTTTACAGAAATTCCCAGGCTACTCTTGTTATGGCTGTTGAAAACCAGGAAAAAACTCTTCAAATTGCTAATATGGGACAAAAAACGATGGTCGATTTCAAAGAGCAGGAGATGACTGCGGTGAATTTTGAAAACATTGATGTTAATTCAGATTTGCTTGAAAAAATTGATCCTGAAATCTTAAATTTCCAGGATGTAATGGAACGGCTTGGAGGCGATCGGGCCTTTTTGGTTCAACTGCTGAAGATGTTTGTAGGGCAGTTACCTGAGGATATTGAAGAACTCCAAAAAGTTATTGAAAACAAGGATTCGAAAAAATGCGAACTTGTAGCTCACAGAATTAAAGGTGCTGCACGAAACATGAGCACTAATAAAATCCGTGATATCCTTCAGAATATTGAGGACCATTCAAGAACAGGGGATTTCGATAAAATCGAAATGCTCTTTAATGATCTAAAAACACAAATTAATGCACTTAGGGTTTCATTGTTAGAATGCTCCGCTTAATTGATTCAATATACACCAATGTTTGTGCAATTTTTCCGGTGCACAGTCGTAAAATGACCAGATCTGTTTAAAAGAATTCTGTTTTACTACTCTAACAGAGTTACAGCACAAGAGATCTAAACAGAAGAAGGCTCATAAGGTCTCCATATCCCGGGAACATGGAGGCCTTTTGTAGATACTTCTAAGCCTTTAGGATTCGTTCAAAAGAAAAATATTCAGGAGGAGATATGAAATTCAGCTTTGCTGTAGCAATTGCACTAATGGTAATCGTGATTAGTATTCCACTTACTGCAAAAACCGGAAAAATTGAAATACTTGAGAAGCGTATCGATCAGGTGAAATCTGAGCTTGATCTTACAAATGAACAGAAAGAGCGTATCGCACCTACTGTACAAGAGCAGAAAGAACAGTTTATGAAACTGAAGGAGAACTGTGGCAGAACAGAGTGTGATGACGAGAAGAATCGACGTAAAAGAATGGGTAGATGCCCTGAAATGCGTTCCTTCATGGCAGAATCCAGAGCCAAAATTAATGCTGAGTTAACTGAACAGCAACAGGAACAATTGGATGAGATGCTCAGAGGTATGCGACAGAATAAAAGACAGCGATGCCAGGGGAGAGAGAGGAGAACCGAAGGCTCAAACGCTCAGTGCCATTAATCTTATAAATAACTTAAGGGGTTGGGTTCAATTTGGATTCAACCCGTTTTGGTGAAAAAAAGCAAAGCTATTACTGACCAATCAACTTTTTGTATTCTGATGGTCCCTCTGTGAATAGATTTCGGCCAGTTGAATCGATAGCTACTATAAGAGGAAAATTTTCTACCGACAGCTCATGAATGGCTTCAGGTCCCAAATCTTCATACAGTAAAACTTTTGCCGATTTTATATGTTGTGAGAGCAGTGCACCCGCTCCACCTGTCGCGGAAAAATATACAGCCCCACATTCAACAATGGATTTAACTACCTGGGAACTTCTGTTTCCTTTCCCTATCATCGCGCTAAGGCCGCTGTTTTTAAGCAGAAGCGGGGTGTAACGATCCATTCGTGAACTTGTGGTAGGACCGGCACTTCCAATTGCCCTTTGAGGAGTTGGGGGAGTGGGGCCGCAGTAATAAATTACCTGTGATTTTAAATCCAGAGGAAGCGTTTTACCGGCTTCAATGAGTGCGCAGAGCCTTTTGTGGGCTGCGTCACGGGCAGTATAAACAGAACCGCTGAGGTATACCATATCACCGATCTTAAGTCGTTTAATTTCATCTTTTCCCAGTGGAGTGGTAAGAGAAATACTATTCATCTAATCTCCTTTTCAAAGAGAAATTACCGTTTTTCGTGCAGAGTGACAGTTAAGACTTACAGCCACCGGCAAACTTGCGATGTGACAAGGAAAATGTTCAATGTGGACTGCAAGCGCTGTGGTTTTACCACCCAGACCCAGTGGACCGACTCCACTTTGATTTATCGTAGTTAAAATCTCTTTTTCCAACTTGGCGTACAGCGGATCAGGATTCAGAGAACCTGCTTCACGCAGCAGTGCTTTTTTTGCCAGGTTTGCGGCCTTATCGCTTGTTCCTCCTATGCCTACACCCACTATAACCGGAGGGCAGGGGTTTCCACCTGAATCTATAACCGAATCGGTTACGAATTTAACCACCCCATCTTTTCCATCAGATGGTTTAAGCATCCTGAGGAAACTCATATTCTCGCACCCCCCTCCCTTTGGAAGGAGTGTTATGGTACAGGTGTCACCTTTCACCGGTTCCACATGAACCAGTGCAGGGGTGTTATCAAAGGTGTTAGTTCTTGAAAAGAGCGGATCACTAACTATGGACGCGCGCAGAAAACCATCTTTATACCCCTGTCGTGTGCCTTCATTTATCGCTTCGATAATTGTCTTATCATCACTGATGCACACGTCGGTTCCCATGGAAACAAAAAATACGGCAAATCCGGTATCCTGGCAAATGGGAATGTTTGAAGAGGAGCCGATCTGGCAATTGGTAATTAATTGCTCAAGGATCATTTTAGCTCTTGGGAACGGTTCTTCCCTGTAAGCATCCTTAATCTTTGAAAGAACATCATTGGGCAAATTGCAGGCTGCCTCAATACACATTTGCCGTATTGCTGATACAACTTTTTTATAGGGTAGTGTTTTCATGGCAGAAATTATCGAATACTTATGGTTTGTGCGAGTTGTTCCAGTTTAGATCTGTAAGCTTTAAAATCGAGCGTAGTATTTCGAGCCACACCAGAATCTATCGCGGCTTTTGCAACAGCTATGCTTTCCTCCACCAAAACGCGGGGATCAAGTGGTTTTGGTATAATATATTCAGGGCCGAAACTGAGCTTTTGCACTCCGTATGCTTCAAGAACCGTTTGAGGGACATGGGGATCGCGTGCAAGTGAAGCGAGCGCATGGGTTGCAGCAATTTTCATCTCTTCATTGATCGTTGTTGCATGTACATCAAGAGCGCCCCTGAAAATGAAAGGGAACCCAAGAACGTTATTTACCTGATTTGGAAAATCACTTCTGCCCGTTGCCATAATTAGATCATCTCTGACAGCGCACGCCTCATTATAACCAATTTCGGGATCGGGGTTAGCCATAGCAAAAATGATTGGTTTGTCTGCCATACTCTTTACCATCTCTGCAGTAACCAGCCCTGCCATACTTAGCCCTGCAAAACAATCTGCACCTTCAAGCGCCTGGGCAAGAGTACGTTTGTTTGTTTGTGCTGCAAATGGGTCTTTATATTTGTTCATTCCCTCTTTGCGCCCTTTATAGATAACCCCTCTGCTATCCACCATAAGAATGTTTTCCATTTTTACTCCCAGGGATGCATAAAGGTGAGCGCACGATATGGCTGCTGCACCAGCCCCCGAAAAGACTACCTTCACCTCTGAAAGCGGCTTATCCTGCAATTTTGCTGCATTAATGAGCGCAGCTCCGCTGATTATCGCGGTTCCGTGCTGATCATCATGGAAAACCGGTATATTCATCCGCTCCCTGAGCTTTTCTTCAATATAAAAACACTCAGGAGCTTTTATATCCTCAAGATTTATTCCCCCAAAAGTTGGCTCCATACTTTTAACGGTGCTTACAAACACCTCCGGGTCTTCTATATCCAGCTCAAGGTCGAAAACATCGATATCTGCAAACCGCTTGAATAAGATGCCCTTACCCTCCATAACCGGCTTTCCGGCCAGGGGACCGATATCTCCAAGCCCAAGTACCGCGGTTCCGTTGGTTACCACTGCTACCAGATTACCCCGGGCTGTATAACGATAAGCTGTATCAGGGTCATTTTGGATCTCTTTGCATGGTTGGGCTACTCCCGGAGTATAAGCAAGGGAGAGATCGCGCTGCGTTTTGCATGGTTTGGTTGAAATTACTTCGATCTTTCCAGCTCTGCCCTGTTCGTGATAGGTAAGTGAATCTTCTTTTGATACCATTTTTCTATTCCTGTTTCGGTAGATTATCTTTTGCTTTAAATTTGTCGTTGTAGCCCAATAATATAGAAAAAAAAGAGCCATACTACAAAAAAATTATCCGCAAGTGCTATATTTCTCTTTTATTCACAGCTGTTTACCTTCTTATTTTCAGGATAACTATGGTTAGAAGAGTTTTTTGTTGTATCACTGTTTTGTTTCTATGCATTAGTGGTGAGCCGGTTGTTTTAAACGGTGAAATGGTCCCTGAGCTTTTGGGTGAACCGCTCGGTTCAATTAGAGTTGTGCGCCGGGATGGCAGAGCATTACCGTTTCAGATTGATGAGGTTACTGAAGAGGGGGAGTATGTACTTCCTCAGGGTGAGTATCCAAACAGTGATGAGGGTAGTGGCTATTTGAAGAAGAGGGATGAAATAGTTTTTCTGTGGGATGATACAGATAGAGGTGGTAATACCTCTCCCAAAATAGAGAATGCCGTAGAGGTGAGCATAAGACGAGCTGGTGAAAAGAGAGAGGTGTTTTTACTATCTGATTCACAAATCCCTCTTTCTGAAAGACGGTATATAGAATATGAACATGATAGCGGGCTGTTACGCACCCCGTTTTACTATGCTCAGTTTGCAGAGGAAAGGTTTCATTTCACCAGAGCCGGTGTTCGTGATTTTGAAACCGGCACATACATAGATCTCACCAATGAGCTTCGTGTTGATATTCTCTTTAGAGCGCTGTGGGGGCTTCTTCCGATCAGGTACACAGAGGATAACATAATTTGCTATGTAAGGCGTTATAAGGTGGGGCCTGTGCGGCTGATCAGGCGTGGAGATTTCAGTCTGAATTTGGGGCTTGGGGTAAGAGGGAGCCGTGCTGCGGTGAATCAGATCTGTTATCCTTCAAAGGTAAAAGTGCCGGTGTATGTTCATGTACCATTCAGGTTCCGTTCATTCTTCAGTCATGCTCACATAGAGATGACTCCGGTGATGAATAAGGATGGAGAGCAATTTGCTTTCTCTGTTCCATCCCATGATATCAGGCAAGAATTTGGGGGAGAAAAAGATACCCTGTGGGAAGTGATTCCCGACAATACACTTTTTTCGGTAAAAAAGGGTGATAAAGGATACGGATGGTTACTCCAAACAACCATGGATAAATCCTTGCTTAGTGGTAGTGGGTTTGTGTTCAGGACTCCTTCAGAAAGAGAGGGGATTGGGGAGAGTGGTTATCGCCTTGGGGTACGCAATGTACGTAGGGGGTATTATCACATAACCAATTGGGTGATTTTTTCTACCGGTTCTGCTCAGTCTATAAATAAAGGACACAGAGCTTTGGTTGAACCGGCTGAAATACGCAATGGTAAAACGGGGTTTCAAAGCCGATTAAATGCACTCGATCCCATTATCTCGATTATGCAGGAGGAGTAAGGGAGCAGTAAATACAATTTAGCTTGACCCGTTAGAGGCAGGCAACGTATGATTTAAACTGAATGGCACAAGTTTGTTTTTAATGGTAGTATTCATTTGCTGGTAAGGTGGTTTAAAACTAATAATCTGCTCTACCCGGAGGTGGGCCAATGAAAACCCCAAAAAACGAAGATACTAATTCGGTTGTAACGGTTGGGATGTTGGGAAAAGTTATAGCTGCAGAGGATTCCATAGGGAAAAACAACTCACTTAGTGATCTTTGTTCCCGGGTTAAGCAACTTACATGTTCCTACGAAGATGTCGCTGAGCAGATTGAGGATAATGCTTATAATGAATGCGAAAGTGGTAACCTTAACTATGCTATAGAGCAACTTGTTTCGGTGGCGTTCTTTTTTGAAAAACTTGAGAATAAAAACGAAGAAGTAAGTCGTGATCTGGCACAAATCTATCTATTGATTGGCCAGATTTATCAGTACTGTGGCTTTTTTGAAAAGAGTATCCTGTGGC
Source organism: Chitinispirillales bacterium ANBcel5 (assembly GCA_029688955.1). Taxonomy (NCBI): domain Bacteria; kingdom Pseudomonadati; phylum Fibrobacterota; class Chitinispirillia; order Chitinispirillales; family Chitinispirillaceae; genus Cellulosispirillum; species Cellulosispirillum alkaliphilum. Next base: position 118,773 of record JARUKZ010000007.1, read on the forward strand.
TTAAGCGATCGGTGGTGGTTGATGATCAGTTCGCTGCTCCTTACCATAGTCTTGCCATCTCCTACAAAAATAACGGTGATATCAAGATGGCCCAAAAGTCTCTGATACAGGAAATCACCGTTGAGCCAGGCAACTACTACTCTTATCTGCTGTTAGCGGATCTCTATGAACAGAGCCAGGAGTATGAGGAGGCTGAGAGGTGTTTAATCAATCTACTGAAAAGAGATCCTCAAAACAGCCAGGCACTTCACCGATTAATCGTCTATTATAAAAATTCTGATCCTAAACTGGATACCGACCTGCTCAGAAAAAGGATCATAAACAAAAGCAGCAATTTAAACCGCATAGAAGTACTTATTCGGACCTATCATCTATGTACCGAGTCTCACTTCAATGAAGCACTTCAGTTCATTTTTAGCTGGTCGGAAAAGTTTCCCCACGTAACTATCACTCATCTTGTAGCGGCACATATCTATGGGGAACTGGGGCAGTATGCACGAAAAAGAAGAGAACTTTCCCTTTTTAAGCAAAGAAATCATGGCAGAGAACAAATCATTTTGAATAAACTTGGAGAATTTCAGGTGATTTTTGGAAAACAGGCTGCCGGGAGACTAAAAAACAAGTTGCTTGTTTCCTATCCGGGTGCAAATTAATACCACAAAAAAAATAACTGTTAAGAGAATCGGTCGCTTAATGCAATGTTAAACCTTCCTTAAGCTGCTCATTTATTTTACCCTTCTTTCGATCAGAATATTCTTTCTTTTAGAGGTGACATTTTTTTAATTGAATAATGTATATTAGAAAAATTGTTTTTTTAGCGAATAACCTTAACAGGAAAATCGATGAATCAGAGCATAAGAAAAAAATCCGCATTCGAGCTTAACCATCTTAGTGAAATTGCTGAACTGGCGTATCAGAAAAACAAAATCGAGCAGCAATTATACCAAAAATATAACGTTAAACGTGGGCTTCGAAATGCAGATGGAACCGGTGTTCTGGTTGGACTTACAAAAATTGGTGATGTGCATGGGTATATTCTCGATGAAAATGAGAAGGTACCGGTTGAGGGCAGGCTCAGGTACCGTGGCATAGATATAAAGGAGATTATTGAGGGGTGCCGCCGTGAAAACAGGCCCGGCTTTAATGAAGTGATCTATCTTCTTCTTTTTGGAAATTTGCCAAACAGGGATCAGCTTGAGCATTTTAAGGAGATGCTTGGGGCATGCAGAGATCTGCCCAATGGGTTCACCGAAAATATGATCCTTAAAGCTCCCAGTCGCAATATCATGAACAAACTGGCACGTTCTGTTCTTGCCTGTTACTCCTATGATGAAAATCCTGATGATTTAAGTATAGAAAACGTGCTGCGTCAAAGCATTGAACTTATCGCCCGTTTTCCTACTCTGGTGTCTTATGCTTACCAGGCAAAATGTCACTACTATGATGGAAAGAGTCTGGTTATTCATAAACCACAGCCAGAGTTAAGCACTGCTGAGAACATTCTCCACATGATTAGGCCAGACTCTTGCTATACTCAGCTTGAGGCAGAGACACTTGATCTTTGTCTTATAATACATGCTGAGCATGGGGGGGGTAACAACAGTGCGTTTGCGCTTCACGTTGTTTCCTCATCTGACACCGACACCTACTCCGCAATAGCTGCTGCTGTTGGTGCCATGAAAGGTCCTAAGCACGGTGGGGCAAATATTTATGTGGCAGATATGATGGAGGAGATAAAGCAGCAGGTAAAGGACTGGAAAGATGAAGATGAGATAAGTGCTTATCTCTCTAAAATTCTTAATAAAGAAGCTTTTGATCGTACCGGACTTATTTATGGAATGGGGCATGCAGTGTACACGCTTAGTGACCCCCGTACTATGGTGTTAAAGGGTAAAGCTGAGGAACTTGCAAGAGCAAAGAACCGGGAGGATGAGTTTGAACTCTTCAGGACTGTGGAACGTCTGGCTCCGGAAGTATTTGCACAATTTAAGGGAAGAAGGCATCTTGCTGCAAATGTCGATTTCTATTCCGGATTTGTGTATAATACCTTAAACATCCCCAAGGAACTGTATACACCTATATTTGCTATCTCAAGGATAGCCGGCTGGTCTGCGCATAGAATTGAAGAAATAGTCAGCGGTGGAAAGATAATCAGGCCTGCCTATAAGAGTGTATCTGCCAAAAAACCTTTTACACCTATTGATCAAAGATAGTTTGATCGACTATAGTGACTCCTGTTGTCATCATCGCCCAAAACATTGTAAACCCCTGTTGTATTTATAACTGCCGCCCCTGCTGCAATGTTATTATTGATCAAAGTGTCTTTGAGTGTTGGCCGGTTAGAGAATATGGAACAGTTGTTGAATATCAGTAATTAAAAAGTTAAGGGTATGTTTAGTGTTGAGAAACGGGCTGAATCTATGGCCCTTAGCTCTAATGCTATGGATAAAATAACAGGGGAGTAGTATATTAAAAAAAGCCATAGTTTGAATCGGTATTTCGTTTCACCAGTGCATAGGGATTTCTTAAAGTGATTATGGAAAAATTAACGGGAGAATACGAAGGGGTGAAAAATTATATACTCGATACTACAGTTCTTCTCTATGATGCTCAGGCACTCTTTAATTTTAGAAAAAACAATGTGATTATCCCTATCACTGTTATAGAGGACATCGATCATTTTAAAAAAGAGGTTAGTGAGATCGGCAGAAGTGCCCGGCAGACCTCAAGAATACTCGATACTCTAAGAAACAGAGCCAATCTCTCTACCGGTGTGAAGCTTGAAAATGGTGGGATGCTGTTTGTTAAAACCGGTGCAGGATCAACCTTCAGAAAACTTCCCGATGAACTAAGGGAGCGTAGCAGAGATAACCTGATACTGGCTATAGCGCTTCAGGTAAAAGAACAATCGGATAAACCGGCTATATTCGTATCTAAGGATATCAATCTTCGTATAAAGGCTGATGCTCTGGGGCTTGATGCAGAAGACTATGAATCGGACAAGGTAGATATCGAGGAGCTTTATCCCGGGTTCAAAAATATTGAGGTATCCGGTAATACAATTTCCCGGTTTGTGGAAAATGGTTTTTGTTCTTTGGAAGAAAAACTTCTCCCTAACCAGTATGTTTCCCTTATTTCCCAGCAGGATTCTCAGTTATCATACCCGGGACGTTTTGATGCCCTGGAGGAGAAAGTAGTGAGCGTTTCTCCTGAAAACAGGGAAGGGGGGTGGAGGATCACTCCAAGAAACAGAGAACAGGCATTTGCAATGGATGCCCTCTTAAATGACGAAATTCAGCTTGTTACACTCGTCGGTAAGGCCGGTACCGGTAAAACGCTTCTTGCCGTAGCTGCATCTCTGTTTAAAACAGTAGATGAAAATATCTACAGTCGTATTCTGGTTTCCCGGCCAACTCTGCCGCTGGGCAAAGACATAGGGTACCTTCCGGGTACTGTTGAAGAGAAGCTTACTCCCTGGATGTACCCGATAGTGGATAATGTTGAACTTTTAATGAGAAAAGACAGCAAGTCTTCACGGCAGAGTCGTGGTTTTCGCGAACTGGTTGAAATGGGTATCCTTATTGTCGAACCCCTTACCTATATCAGAGGGCGTTCTATTCATAATCAATACCTTATAATAGACGAAGCACAAAATCTCACACCACATGAAATCAAAACCATCATTACCCGGGTGGGGGAAGGCACAAAAATCGTGGTTACCGGAGATCCCTACCAGATCGATAACCCCTATATCGACTCTTCAAGTAACGGACTTTCCTATGTGGTTGAAAAGTTTAAAAAACAGGATGTGGCTGCGCATGTAACTCTCACCAGAGGTGAACGGTCCCGCCTTTCTGAGCTTGCTGCCAATTTGCTCTGAACACTGTTTGGGAGTAAGTGGTATAAGCTCACTTATAATTTTACCCCTGAGTCTTTGTTTGTTGTTCTTTCTGCTCCCCCCAAAAAAAACCGACCACTGCTATATGTAGGGGTTTATTATCCAGTGTCTACTTAATTTAAGACCATTTATTCTCTCTTTTACTTATTTACCCAAAAAAGACTACCTGAAATCTTAGTAAATTATTAATTTCAAGTAGTATAGTTGATCGATTTCTCTGTTTTGGGGAATATATGAAACATATCATTGTAATTTTAGCGCTTTGCGCCATAGTGAACGGCGGTGTGCGCAAGGAAATTTTTGGAGAATTATCGGGGGTATATCCTGCAGGGGATTACTTTGTTACTGGTACAATATATGTGCTTAGAGGAAAAACCTTGCATTTTGAAGCCGGTAGCAGACTCTACTTTGAGCAGTTCTCAGGAGTAACGGTGTTTGGAACTTTGATTCTTGAGGGCAGTGATGAGCAGCCGGTAACATTAACTTCAGCTCAGAAACTACCCGAACGACGACAGACTCCCGAGTCTTTTGACTGGAACGGGGTAGAGTTAAACGCTGATGCGGTGTTAATGAATGCCGAAAATACCATTATTACCCACAGTGTTTTTGGGTTTAATATCAAATCACATCAAACACCCGTAAGTCTGACCAATGTGCAGTTTGATAATATTGGGTATGCAAGTGTAGTACGGGATGGAAAGATTGTCACGCTTCTTCCTGAGAAACCGTATAGTAACCAGTGGAATATAAGCTCTGGTGATTAGAGCTACCGGCGACTCTAAAGAGGAGTCTGTTCGGGCAAATGCAGCAAGGGGAGCAAGCGGTGGAAAATTATACACAATCAGATACGAGAGATATACATGAATAAACTGAATCTTACTGTAGTCATCCTCTCTCTTTTATTTGCTAATACCTTCGCACTTACTGATCAGGAGATTGAATATTACCGGAATCAGGGCTTTTACGTTATAGAAAACAGTTTTCCATCAACTGTGACTCACGGTGTGTATTTGGTCACAAACGATTTAGAGATCGCACCTGGTGAGCGTGTTGAAGTTGAGCCGGGCACACTGATTCTTTTTATGAAAAACGCCGCTCTTAAGGTGAAGGGAACACTTATATGCCGTGCTACTCCACGCTCTACGGTCACCTTTTCTTCACTTCCTGCTCAAAGCTATAAAGAGCCTGTATCTAACGACGATGAGGTGATGTGGAGAGGAATAAAGGCCTTTGAAAATTCGACCATTGATATTCGTTACTGTAACATAAATGGTGCACTGGTAGGGGTTGAGCTTACATCACAGAACCTCTCCTTTGAATCAGAGATGGTTAATTTCAGGTACAATTTTTTAAATCTGGTGGTTTCTGATGTAATAGCTCCGGTAAAAGACGGGCAGTTTACCTCTGTTTCTCTGGGGCCAGACGACATACCCGATTATATCGCTTCCATAGAAGACTACAAATATGCAACGGATGTTTTTGATCTGTTTGCTGTTGAAGAGCAAAAGAGAAACAGACGTTCAAAACTCAGACGAGTCAGTATTATTTCTGCAACCACGGGAGCTGCGATCACCGCAGCATCATTTGCAGCATTTGGCTACTTTAATAACCAGTATAACAATTCAACCGATCGCTCCAAATTTAGCCCATCTCAAGTCGATTTGTATGAAAGAAGAAGACAACAGAGCTTTGATGCCGGGTTGGCAAGTGCGGTGTTCACCGCGGTCGCTGTTTCAATGATATTTTTTACAATTGAGTACTGATATTCTTTGTGAATATAGAATACCTACATAAGGAGATGAAAGATGCATAAGAACCAGATCACGGTTTATCTCTTTTCGGCCCTATTTCTGGTTTTTTTACGCTGCGCATTGGATGTGACAAACCCTGTTTCCAGTAATTATGAGGGAGATTATAAATTCGAAATCACAACGGAACTTGAAAATGAAAATGGTACCATTTTTACCCCCTACACGATCATAGTAAATAATCTTGGAGAAGATCAGTTTCTTCACTTTTTACTTACCACCGAGAAAAATGGCGTATTAAAAAAGGATACCATTTCACTTAATGATTCTGCCACAGTTACCTTCGTAAAAGAGTATGATGGGCAATTAAAAGTGACAGGTGTACGCCCAAACGATAAAACACTTACAGAAACGATAGATATATCGATCATTAATTCTATTTTTATTAGTGGGCCGGATTCCAGTAGCAGATCGGTATCCAGTGACACAGGGAAAATTGAATTCTTTGTGAATTTCAGTGAAGAATCAGAACTAAGCGACATGTTTATAGACTGGTATGTTAATGACTCTCTGGCACAAAACCTCAAAATTACCCAACCATTCACCTTTTATGCAGAAGAGGAAGGTGATTTTACAATTGTCGCGAAGTTTTCAGATTACGATTTAATAATCACCAATACACTTAGTGTGAGAAAAAATCAGCCTGTGTTAACATGCAGGGACAAACGAATTGTCTCGATGCCGGGGCAGACCATAACACTTACTGCTCCATTTGAAATAGAAGAGGGTACACCACACCTTTATCATTGGGAAAACAAGTCCGGAAATATAGATACAACTACTACAACCGATACACTATTCATTGTTTTTGATGATCCGGGAGAGTATAAAATAGATGTATGGTTTAGTGAAGAGAATAACGTTAACAGCCAGGCTTGTGTAATAGAGGTTGTTATCAATCAACCGGGTATACCAGTTATCGAAAGTATTAAAATCGATGCACCTGATTCGATATTCGTTCACAGTAAGAGTAAAATAAATATAGAAGCATCAGATAAAGATGGTAGTGTTGAGTGGCTGTATATGGCCAGAGATACTACCCGGGAAAGTGTATTAGACAGTATAAAAACTACCGGGGAAACGGTAGATACATTTTTCGTTCATATCTTTGAGGAGTATGACGTAAATGAGTTGTACTTTTGGGTAATAGATGATGAAAGTAACCGTTCACGAATAGAAAAGAGAGAATTCAATGTACGCAAAGGTAAACCGGTGATAGATACTGCCTGGATTGAAAGAGATACCATTTTCAGGGGGGATAAGGTAAAGCTCCATGTCTCTGCAATCAGTATAAATGGAACGGTTGAGGAAATACGGGTAGATTTGGCGCAAAATGATGCTCAGATCCAAAAAGTATCTGATTCGGTGTTTACAATTGTACCCCAGTCAGATGGCATCTGTACTCTGATTGTATATGCAGTTGATGAGCATGGATTTGAATCTCTAAAGGATACCACGTTACTTACTGTACTACCGGCGGATCCTCGTATCGATAGCCTGAGGCTTGTTACACCTGCCGATACTCTTTTTGCAGGTGAGAAACTTTTGGTCGTTTTGAGCGCTTCAGATCCTGATAACCTTCTTGATAGCGTCACAGTGTGGATATCAAAGGATGGTGAAGAAAGACGAAGAACACGAGAGGTTTTAGAAAACTCTGCAGAAGTTGAATTCCACTTTAGAACGGTCTCCGATACCGGAAAATGGGTGATCAGTGCCAAAGCAGTAAACAGTAAAGGGTATGAGTCAGAGGTAAAAAGAGACTCTGTTTTGGTTGAACCGGGATATCCGGTTATCCGTTCCATAAAACCGGATATCCCGGTGTGGGTTCTTGATCCTGTGGAAATTGTTATTGATGCCTACGATAACAGTGAAGTTGAGCGGTATTGGGTAAGTATTGATGGTGGAACAACCTGGAAGGAATCGGAATCCGGAACAAATTCTGTTTTGTTGGAGAATGGTTTTCCACTAACAGAGGATGATACTACCTACCTGGATGTATTGGTTAGGGTTAGGGATGATATGGGTTTAGAGGCAGAGAGGGAGTTTAAGCTCGAGGTACTGCTCGGTGTGCCAAAGCTTGAGGGATTCGTTTCCGGAGCAGGCGCTGAGAAGGATACATTTTTTGTGGTGGTGGATACTGGAGCCGGAACGTATCCGCTTCATGAGTTAGGCGCACGCGCTTTAGTAGGTGAAATAGAGCAGTATTACTGGAGCTTTGAAGAGTCGTTTGATACATCCGTTGCACAGAGTAGTTCTGATCCCGTTATTGAGATAGACGTAGCGGATAGTGTGATAAATGACAAAGCAGCTACCATGTGGATCTACGCCCGTGACAGTCGTGGTATACTGGGAGGCGGGGAGTTTGTGGTTGTGGCGGATAGTGTGCCGCCGGCACCAAGTCATTTTGATCGTGAAATAGTCGAAAATTCTGTTGTTCTGAAATGGAATGCTGTTCAGGACGCCTATGATGGGCCGGATACCCGTGTTCAGATCTATGTAAAGGAGGGCATATCTGGGGAGCCCGACAGAGCATTATTTGATGAAGATAATTTACCAACCCTTGGTGATGGGACTTTTGGTACAGAAACGGTGGCAGGTTATGACTACTTCACCTATAAATTTGAAGCTTCGTTTACCGGACCTGGTCGCTGGCGGGTGGTGCTCGAGGATGCCAGAGGTAGTAGAACTCCGGGTACAGATGTAGTTTCGCTTACAGCGCCTTAGTAACGTGATGTCAGATCATAATTAACTGATCTGACATCAGCAAAACCTTCAAGAGTGTACAATACCGAATACGATGAACGGTATATGTGGGATTGGGAATATCCCGCGCTTTCAGCGCTTGGGTTCATTTACGCACCTTCACCCGGGGCTGCGCCAGCGGACTGGCTTACCCCGGGCTATTATATTTCGCGCTTTCAGCGCTCCGGAAGGGGATTTGGCAGCAAGGTTCCGTTATATATATTTCGCTTCTTCAGCGCTCCGGAAGGGGATTTGGCAGCAAGGTTCCGTTATATATATTTCGCTTCTTCAGCGCTCCGGAAGGGGATTTGGCAGCAAGGTTCCGTTATATATATTTCGCGTCTTCAGCGCTCCGGAAGGGGTTTTGGCAGCAAGGTTCCGTTATATATATTTCGCGCCTTCAGCGCTCCGGAAGGGGATTTGGCAGCAATGTTCCATTCTATAGATTTCGCGCCTTCAGCGCTCCGGAAGGGGATTTGACAGCAATGTTCCATTCTATAGATTTCGCGCCTTCAGCGCTCCGGAAGGGGTTTTTCGGTAGCAAGGTTCCGTTCTATAAATTTCGCACCTTCAACGCATCTTAATTGGATATTCGGCAGCTAAGGTTCCAGTCTATTAAAACCGTATCTTCGACGCTTCGCAATGGTAATTCAAATTTCACGTTTTCAGTGCTTTGGAAGGACAATTAAGGCAGCAAGGCTATTTACTCTTTCTTTAGCCCTGATAAGGGCGTGATTTAAAAGCCCAGGGTAAGACGGTCTTCCGTCGCGGCCCTGGGTCGAGTGGGCGAAAAATTCCTCAAGCCCTGAAGGGGCGTGATACCCTGAGATGGAGGTTCTGCCGTAAGCTGTGGAATCAAGGAGGTTGAAATGTCGATTCAGGTATTTTCGCGCTGTTTATTCAACCCCGCGTATTAACCTTTTAATCTTCAATCTCCAAACACCTTTTCAGGATTCCACCACCGTATAAAACCCCGGTCGTTTTCTTACCACAAACCGCTTACCTCGTCCATTGGTTACCGTTTCTGATCGGTCACAGTGTGACACACAATCATCGTCACAGAGGCGCTTTCCGCATCCGGAGATATTTCTTATAAGACATTGACGGGAAGTCATGAGTGCTCGTTTTAGATTTAGGGCACTCCATAATTCAATGTGTGGTGGAATCGCTACTGCTCCACGCTCCTTTTTAGAAAACTCAGGAGAAAGAAACACTCCGCAAAACCCCTCTATGGACATCAGTGCCCTAACAGCATAGGAATTTACTATGTTAAAGCCTGGCCCGGCTATCCACTCTATACCCATTTTGGAAGCTTCGTGTGCGATGCCACTGTTATCAGTGACAATACGTCTTCCATCAAGCATTTTTAGCAGTTCTTTAGCCCTGCTAAAATCTGTTCCAATGAGTATGGAGCTGAATAAAGGGGTAATACCCTGATTACTATTAATCATTTCTGCTGTTTTAGCTACATTACCAATTCTGTGTGGAAGCACAAGGATGGTTGCATCACTGTCCTTTTTCAAATGGAAACCGGCCGAAATATCATCAATAAAGAAAGCCTTTTTCGCTCTCTTATCATTGAATGCAGCGTGCGCAACGGGTGGAACAGTAAACCGTGAAGAATCTATTGTTACACCACTGAGCTTCCCGACAGCTTCACATCTAAGCCGGTTCAGTTCTTTTTGGGGGATAAAACAATTGGGCGCAAGCTCCTGCAGATCAAGTTCACCCAGAACAAACTTGCTTGCCCCGAGTCGTGAGAACTGAGAAAAGAGAATTTCCCGGTCAAGGGGCCTTTTTGACGCTTCCGACAGAGGCACCTTTGAATAAAGGGTAACGCTTTCCTTTGGAGTTGTAAATACTGCTTTTAGATTAGTACCAGTGGTGCCCGACACACTGATCTTCAGAGGCACTCTCGTCCAGTTTACCTTTTCGATTATTGCTTTTATGTTGTCCGCTGTTTCCGACAGATCCTGTGTAAATACCTGACATCCCTTACTGATCTTACCCATCAGTTTATGCTCAATATTAAACTTGTAGTCAAATGCGTCTATCTTTTTCTCAAGAATACCTTTGCAGATAAAGGTAAAATCTGTAGTATAGATAAGTATTTCGGTGTTGGGTGGCGGATTGGTTTTGGCATCGAGAGTTAAAACCTTTTTATCAGCCCAGTAACGCGATACGTTCGCGATCAGCTTAAGAGACTGATCCCGTGATGTAGCAATAAACATATCTGAGCTGAGTTTCCCTTGTATATAACCGGAGGTAAAATCCCTGTTAAAGACCGTTTCCAGCCGTTTGTCTTCACTGCGAAGCGTTTTACCAGCTTCTAATGCATCAACCTGTTCTCTCCAGGCAGAAGTTACATTGTATACGTAGGCAAACTTTTTAATCCGTCCCTCTATCTTAAAAGAATCCACCCCCGCATCATAGAGCGCCTTGGCTTGGGGAAAAACAAAGTTATCTTTAAGGTTAAACACCGCTTTTGCGTCACTATTATTCTTTCTGCTTTGCGCTAAATACTGACGTCTGCAGGGCTGTACACATTCACCTCTGTTGCCCGATTTTTTGCACAGGTTACTGCTTAGATAACACTGGCCGGAGAAGGAGACACAAAAAGCTCCGTGCACAAAAGCTTCCACCTTTATAGAATGCTTATGGGCCGTATGGCAGAGTGGTTTTATCTCTTTTGCAGAAAGTTCTCGGGAGATGTTTATCTGTGATACTCCAAAGTGCGAAAGAAAAGATATCTGTCCCTCATTGTGAGTGGTGAGTTGTGTTGATGCGTGTACTTCAATCTCCGGCAGATGTGACCGTATGAGGTGCAGTAATCCAAGGTCCTGCACGATCACAACACGGATGCCTGCCTTGTAGACCTCTTTAAGAAGCTCAAAAACCCGGGGGAGTTCATGATCAAATATAAGGGTGTTCAGTGTTAAATAGAGCCTGCAATCCCTTTGTTGTGCAATACGCGCAAGGTTCTCAAGCTCCTGAACAGAGAGGTTAGCGGCTCTTTGACGGGCATTAAATGAGCTGGTTCCGCAGTAAACGGCATCCGCGCCGGCGCAAATGGCAGCTTTCACACTTTCTGTGTCACCACCGGGGGCGAGGAGTTCAATCTTTTTATCTATCTTTTCACTCATCTTTTTACAATTATCAAATAAGGAACAGTTAATTTCGAAGTAAAATATGGTATATTTAACCCCAAAGCATGAAAAAAATTACTTATTCTTAACACTGCAGGCAATTAAATGTTTCTACCCACCACCGCCAAAGAGGTAAAAAACTTAGGCTGGAAACAGCTGGATATAATTCTTGTGACCGGAGATTGCTACATCGATTCACCGCTGGTTGGTGTATCGGTAATAGGCCACTGTTTAATGGATGCAGGATTCAGGGTTGGGATCATTGGCCAGCCTGATATCAGGACTTCAAACGATATAACCCGACTTGGTGAGCCGGCCCTCTTTTGGGGCGTTAGCGGTGGGTGTATCGATTCGATGGTTGCAAACAGAACCGCATCAGGCAAACCGCGCCGAACCGATGACTATACTCCCGGGGGGATAAACAACAAACGTCCCGATCGTGCAGTGATTGCCTATTGCAATCTGATCAAGGCTCATTTTAAAAACAGTGCTCCCATTGTACTGGGGGGGCTTGAAGCGTCCCTTAGAAGAGTCGCGCATTATGATTACTGGTCAAAAAAAATACGTAAATCGATTCTGTTTGACAGTAAAGCCGATTACCTTCTCTACTCCATGGCGGAAAAATCGGTGGTTGAACTTGCCTGGCACCTGAAAAAGGGGCAGGATCCACGCGCGATTCGCGGACTATGTTTTATCGCTGAAAGTGCTCCCGGTGAAGGTATTGAGCTTCCGGAATTTGAAACGGTGCGATCCGATAGATGCGCATTTACCGAAATGTTTAATTTATTCTATAGAAATAACGATCCTGTAACAGCCAGGACCCTCTATCAGAAGCAGGATACACGTTTTTTGATTCAAAACCCGCCTCAGCCCTATCTTACAGAGAAGGAGCTTGATACCGTGTACTCTTTTGATTACATGCGCGATGCTCATCCTTATCATCTGAAGAATGGGCCTGTGAAGGCACTGGATACCATTCGCTTTTCGGTCTTGACTCATCAGGGATGTTATGGTGAGTGCAGTTTCTGTTCAATAGCGGTGCATCAGGGACGCGGTGTCAGGTGTCGCAGTAAAGCATCTATTGTAAATGAAGTAAAACGCGTTGCCGCTCATCCACTGTTTAAGGGAAATATCATGGATGTGGGCGGCCCCACTGCCAATATGTATGGTTTTGAATGTTCGAAAAAGCTTAAAAAGGGTGCGTGTGCTGATAAGGCATGTCTGTTCCCTGAAGTTTGTTCGTCAATGAAGATCGATCACTCAAAACAGATTACCCTTCTCAATGATATAAAGAAAGTTCCCGGCGTCAAACGGGTGTTTGTAACCTCAGGTATTCGCTATGATATGATCCTTGCGGACAAAAGTAATGGCACCCGATACTTAAAGACACTTATCCGCAGCCACATTTCCGGACAGATGAAAATTGCCCCGGAACATTGTTCTTCAGCAGTTCTGAAAAAAATGGGAAAGCCTGCTATAAATACCCTCTTACAATTTAAAAAACTTTTTGAACGACTTACAAAAGAGGATGGTAAAAAGCAGTTTTTGTCCTACTATTTTATCGCGGCTCACCCTGGGTGTGGTTTGAAAGAGATGAGACATCTAAAACAGGTTTGCTCAAAGGATCTTCACTATATACCAAAACAGGTTCAGCTTTTTACACCTTCACCATCGACGCGTTCGACTATGATGTACTGCACGGGAATCGATCCTTTCACCACCGAAAAGTGCTTTGTGGAAAAAAGTGATGCGGGACGAAAGAAGCAGATATCAGTGGTGTTGTAAGGCTCGATAAGGAGATGGGAAGGATTGTCCCGGGTGGATCGAAACTACAAAAGGTACTACGCTTTTTTTGTTCAGACATTTTCCAATAAAAATGCTTGCCGAAAGTAGCTGTTCCTAACGTCAGTATACAGAGTAACCCCGGGTATACTGTAAACTGTTACATTCAGTGAGCACCTGCGTAAGTTTCAACCAGGTATTTAGCTTCAAGTGCCGGGTAGAGAGGGTACTGATAATACTCTTCGGGGAGCCATTCAAACGAGAGGCTGTCAGTCGCTTTGAATTCAAGATCATGTTCTATGCCGCTATGAATACTCCCTTTACCTCTGTCCCAGAAAAAACCTGGCTGAGAAGGTGAATCGTAGTACTGAACTGCCCGGTTTGCGTCTTTTGTGTACTGGTTTTCTGCAATCACCTCTGCTTCAACGCCTATGCCCACAGTGTATTCACTTATATTTTGATACAGATTATTAAACAGGTGGACCTTGCCGTATCGTACACGCGGGTGGTTTTGCGCTGTTTGATACCAGTAGTTGTGATGCAATGTTACCATAAGGAAGCCACGGTCATCAGTATGAGAATCATCATGACCAATGATAGATGAAGAATTTTGGTTATAAAATTTATTCCATGACAGGGTGATATAGGTTGCTTGTCGCTTTATATCCACAAGTCCATCGGTGCAATCGGAAAAAGTATTGCGATTAATCCAGATATTTGATGCGCCTTCTTCTATCGATATCGCATCATCAGCAGCATTGGAAAAAGTGATATTTCGAATAATAATATTAGTCGCATCAGAAATGATAAAACCACCATCAAAAATCTGTGCGCCACTGAGACCCTCTATGGTTTTATTTGAAGCTATATGGAACATTCTTCTGGATGGATCACTTAACACAGGGTTGTGGGGTAATTCAATGGTTCCGGATATTTGTATGGTTAATGGTAGGGGAGATTGTATTTGTTCAATGAGCTCCTGAGCGCTTCTAACTGTTACCGTATCACCGCTTCCACCACCGGTCGTTCCGTTACCCAGTGTGGCGAATCCGTAAAGCGAAAAATCGGGTGCAGGTTTTGTGGCCGAAAGTCGCGAAATACGCCATAACTGCCTGTCATTATCGGTAGTTGGACTGAGCACAACAGAAGCATCATTCTCTGAAACCCCAAGTGCAAGGGAGTTACCGTAATTAACTATTCTGAAATGTTCATTTCCAATAGGTTCGAGTGTCCAGCTGTTATAGATGCTGTTTCTGTTTCTGTCCTGTATCGCAAGGGTGATATCATCTGTCTCTTCTGTGTTGATTAAATTATCACTGTAGGCATTAAACAGATAATAGTTATTATCCTCGATCTCTTCGACTCTCCAGTAGTTATAAATTGCGCCATTGTCACTGCCCTGAGTAAGTGGTGATTGGATCTCTGTGTTACCATTTTCGATGCTTAGTGGCAAACCACTGCTTTCATTAACTATAGTATAATAGTTATTCAAAAAGGAGATAGCTGTATCGGTTTGGTTGGTTAGGGTTACTGTATCGCTGCTGTACTGTGAGCCCGAAGAGATAAATGGTGTTGTGACTTCTAGGCTGGCGTAGTCGCCGGAAATTGGACTGATAAGAATTGTATAGCTGCCTTCAGGTAGATCTTCAAAAGTGAAAAGTCCGGTAACAGGATTGATTTCGACGTCTCGTTCAATGCCGTAGATATGTGCTGTTGCGGAGATGTTTCGTTCATCTGAAGACTGAACTGTACCGGTAATCGAAATGAATTCCCTGATGGTATCGGGTGGGAGTATAAAGTCCTGCGATGTTAATTCAGTTTCAAAGCTGATTAGAATAGCACTATTATTTCTGTCATTGATTTCGATGCTATAGGTACCTGTTGTTACGGAATCGAAATAGAAAACCCCGTTATTATCGGTTAACCCATCGGCAACGGTAGCCACAGAGGTAGGGGTGCTGTCATGGTTGCTGAGATACTCTGCAGGACGAATGCGTACAGAAGCGTTTTCAACTGCATTGCCCTGAGGATAGAATACCTGGCCAAAGATACTGTTGGTGGTTTCTGTGCCTGCTCCACCAGCGATATCGCTTGATGAAGTGCACCCGGTAAGAAGGAGTAAAAATATCAGTAAAACCGAAATCATCATGTATCCTTTTCAATAGTTGCCATAGGAAACATCTGGATGTTGAGCTGATATACAGAGTCGGCATTTTCTGTCTGTTTTGCCATATTTAAAAGTTCTGTGCGAAAGTTAGTGATAATCTCATTATACCTGGATAGTTGAGATTCGTCTATTGTTATGGTAACAGTCGATATGTTTCTTTTTTCCTTTGGATGGCGAAAGAGCGATTCTGCTGCAAGACGAATTGTTTCCTGCTGATACTTCTTTATCAGAATAGTTTTTATGGAGTCCTCTCCACTGGTAATAAACCTATTTTTAAGGACATACTTACCATCGCTGTTCTTTTCTATCAGATCCAGTTTCTCCAGTAGCTCCTTTGATTCACGGACCTCTTTTGCCGAAATGGGCGGTGTGAGCATCTTACCCAAAGTTTCAAAGTCATCTGAGAAGGGATAGATATGAATGAGGGTAAGGATGGCAGAGTGATACCATTTGGTATAAAATTCATATTGCCATCGTTGCAGAGAGTGTTTTGCCACTCCTTTGAGAGACATGAGTTCATTAAGGTATTTACTGGTATCGGTGTCGTTTTTAGCCTTATTTAATCGCACCAGGCAGTAGAAATACTGTTCTTCCTTGCTGTTGAGTTTACAGAGTTTGATAAATTTTGGTATATCCT
The DNA here is from genome assembly GCA_029688955.1 of Chitinispirillales bacterium ANBcel5. NCBI lineage: Bacteria > Pseudomonadati > Fibrobacterota > Chitinispirillia > Chitinispirillales > Chitinispirillaceae > Cellulosispirillum > Cellulosispirillum alkaliphilum. The sequence continues at coordinate 134,953 of JARUKZ010000007.1, forward strand.
TATGGGCGAGGTGTCTTTTTTTATGAAAGATTTTGCTTATATGTGATGCATCTATACCGACTTTGTTGGCGATAAAGCGGTAGGAGAACCAGACACATCTCTTTTTTTTCTGAAGGTAGTAAGCCTTCAGAAAATCCCGGTATTCTAAGTAATCATATAGTGAGATCATATAGTGTAATATACGGAAAAAAAAAAGTAAGAGGTGATAAAAAAGGGCAAATTAGAAAGAAAACTGTGGTCAAAAATGCCCACGGAGTACTTAAAAACGAGGTCTATTTATGCACCTATCAGGCAGTTAGGGGCTTTTGAAAAGCAAAAAAATGCCCACACCCTGTCTTGCATCGCAATAAGCGGCATTAACTTTGCAAGTTCTTATACTCAAGTACCTATAGTTATTTAACCGTGGAGTTAGCTGGATGGTAATAGATGTAAATAATGTTTGGCCTGGAAAGGCTTATCCTCTAGGGGCTACCTGGGATGGAGCTGGTGTTAATTTCGCCCTCTTCTCTGAGAACGCAACCGGTGTAAAATTGTGTTTGTTTGATGGTGATGGGGGCACAGAGTTTGCACAGATCGATATAAAGGAGCAGACCGATCAGGTGTGGCATCTGTATTTACCACAAGCCAGGCCCGGTCTTCGGTATGGGTACAGGGTAGAGGGACCCTATGCACCCGGTGAAGGTCATCGGTTCAATCCTTCAAAGCTGCTTCTTGACCCGTATGCCAGGGCTATTGATGGCACCATTAAGTGGGATGATTCTCTCTTTGGGTACAAGGTAGGTGAGGGTGATATGGTCAGGGATGATACCGACAGTGCCCCCTTTATTCCAAAGTGTGTGGTAGTCGATCCTGCATTCAGTTGGGGAGGGGATATGCGGCCCCAGATCCCCTGGCACAAAACGCTCATCTACGAGATGCACGTAAAGGGTTTTACGCAACTAAGCCAGGAGGTGCCAAAAGAGGTACGTTCCACCTATTCGGGCTTATGTACCCCTAAGGTGATTGACTACTTGCATTCACTGGGAATAACCGCGGTTGAGCTGTTGCCGGTTCATCAGTTTTTTGCCGATAGGTTTTTGGTAGAAAAGGGGCTTACCAATTACTGGGGGTATAACTCTATTGGTTTTTTCGCGCCGGATTGCCGCTATTCCAGTACCGGCAGCCTGGGCGAGCAGGTAGATGAGTTTAAGACCATGGTTAAAACGTTTCACCGGGAAGGAATAGAGGTGATTCTTGATGTAGTCTATAATCACACAGCAGAGGGTAATCATCTTGGACCCACTCTTTCTTTCAGAGGGATCGATAACCTTAGCTATTATCGACTTTCAGAGCAGGATAGGCGCTATTATGTGGATTATACCGGATGTGGTAACTCTCCAAATATGTTAAATCAGCACGTGCTTCAGATGATCATGGACAGTTTACGCTACTGGGTAACGGAGATGCATGTGGATGGTTTTCGCTTTGATCTGGCTTCAACTCTGGCCAGGGAACTTCATGATGTGAACAGGCTTGGGGTGTTTTTCGATGTGATTCACCAGGACCCTGTGATCTCCCAGGTTAAATTAATTGCTGAGCCCTGGGACCTTGGTCCGGGAGGGTATCAGGTGGGAAATTTCCCCACGCTTTGGGCCGAATGGAATGGAAAGTACCGCGACACAGTACGGCATTTCTGGAAGGCTGATCAGGGACAGGTGGGGGATTTGGCATATCGGCTCACCGGGAGCAGCGATCTGTATGAAAGCAGTGGAAGAAGACCGTATGCAAGTATAAATTTCATTACTGCTCATGACGGATTTACTCTAAGGGATCAGGTAAGTTACAATCAAAAGCACAATGAAGATAACTTGGAAGAAAACCGTGATGGAACAGATGACAATATAAGCTGGAATTGTGGAGTGGAGGGGCCAACAAACGACAAGGCGGTAAATGAGTTAAGGGCGCGTCAGATGAGAAACTTTATCTCTACACTCATTCTTGCTCAGGGAGTACCAATGATTACGGCCGGTGATGAGTTTGGGCGCACGCAGCACGGGAACAATAACCCCTACTGTCAGGATAATGATATCTCCTGGATAAACTGGGACATTAGCCCTGAGGGAAAACAGCAGCTTGACTTCACTCGGTTTTTAATTAAATTGTTTAAAGAGCACCCGGTATTTCAGAAAAGGAAATTTTTCAGCGGAAGAAACAGGTATTCATCCAAGTATAAAGATGTTACCTGGTTTCATCCCGAGGGGCACGAAATGAGTAAAAAGGATTGGCTCAATCCCCAAATTCGGTTTCTTGGGTTGCGCCTTGCGGGGGATGTGATGGAGGAGATTGATGAGCATGGAGAGCGACTGGTGGATGACACCTTTCTTATGCTGCTTAATGGCCATTCCAAGCCTATATCATTTATCTTGCCAACCTGTCCCCAAAAGGACAGCTGGGAGCGGCTTTTTGACACAGTGAATTCCTGTGTAGACAAAGAGCCCATTCTGTTTCGTTGCGGTAAGCCCTATAAAATGGAAGCGCACTCATTTGCTCTTTTTATAATAAAACGGGATTCATCAGATGCAGTAGACAAGTACAGGGAGAATTGTGAACAGGATTCAAAAAAATAATCAGCTGACTAAACAAAATGAAACGATAGCGGGTGAGAGTTTACGGGTTCATAACTCTGCCATAGCCGATATGTTTTATGAATACGCCGATTTGCTTCAGATCAGAAATGAAAATGCTTTTAAAATACGGGCCTATCGTAATGCGGCAAGAACCATTACTTCACTTCCCGGCGATATACATGAGTCTGTTGAAAATGGTGAAGATTTATCGCAATTGCCGGGGATAGGCAAAGATTTGGCTTCAAAAATTGCGCAGATTGCAAAAACGGGGCGTTTTGATGAATTGGAAAAACTTCGGGAGACGATGTCCCCTGAGCTCTCCAAACTTATGCAAATTGAGGGATTGGGGGGGCGAAGAGTTGGTGTTTTATACAGGGATTTGGGGATAGACTCCATAGAAAAACTTGAGCGGGCGGCCAAAGAGCACAAAATTGCTTCGCTGAGGGGTTTTGGGGCGAAAACAGAGAAGGCGATACTCGAAAATATCGAGAAGAGTCGTCGCTATGTTAAGGGTATACTGTTAAGTGAGGCCCAGGAAATTGCTTCACTGTTCACCCGCTATATGCGGGAAAGCGAGTATTGTGATACGGTGGTGGTGGCGGGGAGTTTCAGGAGGAGAAAAGAGACTGTAAGAGATCTTGATATACTGGTAACAAGTTCATACCCCCGGGAAGTTACAGACCATTTCTGTAACTATCCCTTTGCTATGAAAGTTAGCTCAAGGGGGCCAACCAGATCATCGGTAGCACTTCGCAACGGCTTTAAGGTAGATCTTAGAGTGGTGCCTCAGGAAAGTTTTGGTGCTGCTCTACATTATTTCACCGGTTCACAGGCCCACAATATCGCGGTGAGGAAAAGAGGGGGTAAGCGGGGATTAAAGATCAGTGAGTATGGTGTGTTCAGAGAAGAAAAAAGGGTGGCAGGGAGAACAGAGCAGGAGGTGTTTAATGCTGTGGGGTTGCCCTATATCGAGCCGGAGCTGCGCGAAGACCGGGGAGAGATTGACGCTGCGCTTGAGAGAAAATTACCCAAGCTGGTAAAGAGAAATGATATTTTGGGGGATCTGCATACGCACACCAATTATACCGATGGGGTAGCGTCGATTGAGCAGATGGTTGAGGCGGCAAAGAAGCGTGGCTATAACTATGTGGCTGTAACGGACCACTCAAAGCGCATCGCTATGGCTCATGGTCTCGATGAGAGTGCTTTACGGGGGCAGATGGAACGGATCGATCTTTTAAACGAACAGGTTAAACCATTTACAATTCTAAAAGGTATCGAAGTCGATATTCTCGAGGATGGAACACTTGATCTTCCCGACTCGGTTTTACGGGAGCTTGATGTGGTGGTTTGTTCTGTTCATTCTAAATTCTCATTATCTCCGCAAAAGCAAACAGAGCGAATAATTCGGGCAATGGATAACCCCTGGTTCTCTATTTTTGCTCATCCAACCGGAAGGCTTATAAATAAAAGGCCACCAATGCAATATGATGTAGAAAAAGTATGCAAAGCTGCTTCTCAGAGAGGGTGTTTTATAGAAATTAACAGTTCTCCGGAGCGGCTTGATGCCAATGATTTGTTTTGTATGACTGCCAGAACGTTTGGGATACCGGTGGTTATTTCCAGTGATGCGCACCGGGAAAGTGATCTGGACAATATCGCCTTTGGCCTGGATATGGCTCGGCGAGGGTGGGTAGAGAAAGGTGAGGTGTTAAACTGTCTCTCTGTTAAGAGTTTAAAGGCGCGGTTAAAGAGAGGGTAGAATAAGGTTATGCGGGTAGGGTTTGCTTCAGATCATGGTGGATTTGGCTTAAAGAGTGACTTTTTAAAACGGCTTGGAGAGCTGGGGTATGAACTGCTTGATTACGGAGCGTATGAATATGATGCTTCAGATGATTTTCCCGATTTTGTACACCCTCTGGCGGTGGCACTGAGGGAGGGTGAGGTTGAGAGGGCGATAGCAATTTGCGGCAGTGGGATTGGTGCCTGCATTGTGGCAAATAAGGTAAGGGGGGTGAGGGCTGCACTGGTAGGGGATTCCTTTTCTGCTCACCAGGGGGTTGAGCATGATGACATGAATTTCATCTGTATTGGTGCCCGTGTGGTGGGAAGAGAGCTTGCCTATGAGCTGGTTAGTGTGTTTCTTCAGGCCCGCTTTATTTCTTCAGGGAGGTTTTTACGGAGGGTGAAAAAAATCGATAACCTTGACTTGGGTTTGCGGTGAGTAGTTGCATACAGGGAAAATTACTCTACCTTAAGAAGCGTATAAGTTATTAATAATAGAAAGAGTTAAATCGCAATCATAAAGTGGCATAGAGCTTGCAATTATTTATGTGTAGTAATAATCTCTGGACTCCTTAGTATAGGAGTAGGCAGGTTTTGAGCTCAACGGAAAAGAGGAGGCGTTTTATGGATATTGCACAACAGGGATATAAAGGTGAACCAAGACAGAACCAGGCTACTGCAAAAACTATAGGTACCGGAACACTGGCTGAAGGTATAGTAGGGGCAGGAGCAATGGTTGTGGCGATTTTGGGGCTTGTGGGGATACTTCCTCTTATAATGCTCTATGTAGCAACCATTGCAGTTGGTGCTGCACTGCTTTTTGAAGGAGGAGCGGTTTCGAGCAGAATTGGTACTATGGCTCGTTCAGAGCGTGCTTTAAGTAATGAATATGCGGAGTTAGGAACCGGAATGACCGCGGAGTTTTTGGCTGGTGCTGCAGGGGTAGTATTAGGGGTGTTAGCATTACTTGGTATAGCACCTATAACGCTGGTATCCATTGCCGCAATAGTGTATGGAGGGGCATTGATTTTGGGTAGTTCTGCTACTGCCAGAATAAACTCATTATCATTTAGGAATTACGAAACCGAATCAGGCTCTCAGGCTGCACAGGAGGCGCTGGTAGCTGCATCCGGAGTACAGATGTTAGTAGGTATCGGTGCTGCCGTGCTTGGGATACTTGCTCTTATTGGCATAGCACCTGTAACTCTGACGTTGGTTTGTATGCTTATGCTCGGTTTTGCCGATATTATTAGTGGTGGAGCGATTGGTACCCGGGTAATGAGCATGTTTCGTCGTTAAGGGTAGAGTACATGAAACTTGTCTTGTGCGGTGGATTCTGTGCGATCCGGCAGTTGCGCGGATGAAACCGTGCGGGCAAGCACGAAGAGAATGTTAGGGCGTCAGTAAAAAGCAAGAGGGAGTGAAAAATGAGGTCTGGAACATCTAAAACGCTACTTCCCAGCACCTCTTTTGGCTATAACAGTATGGGGGCGCTTAAATCCGTAATGCTCCATATTCCAGGCAGAGAGCTTGAATTGGTTAAGGGTGATAATTGCAGTAAGTATATGTTTAAGTCCGTACCCGACAGTAAGCAGTACAGAAAAGATCTTATGAATCTCAAGACTTTTTTTCAGAACAGGGGAATTGTTGTTCATGAGTTATCAGATCTGGTTTCTTTAAACAACGAGATGATAAATTATCTGCCCTGCATTACTCGCGTACATGACACTGCAGTTATAACCGATCACGGCGCGATTGTTTCATCGATGGCTCACGAGGGGCGAAGAGATGAGCAGGTGGTGATACGTGAAGCACTGCAAAGGCTGAATATACCGTTGTTGTATGAGTTTGATGACCCGCTTGATGCCTTCGAAGGGTGTATGATTATATCCGATTCAACTCTTTTGGTGATGAATACAGCATTTCACAGCGAAAGTTCAAACTGGAAACTTATACCCGGGGCATTAAATTATTTCGATGAAGTGCTCTATATTGATATTGGTGGTAGCGCTCGTTTTTCACATCCCTATAGGTTGTTCAATAAAGTAAGTAATCATCTTGTCCTGGCATATCTTCCAGCTTTGCATAAATCTTTTAGGATCGATCGCTATGGTACCGAACGTATTGATCTTTCTTCCTATCTAAAATTTAAGGGAGTAGAGACAGTTGAACTTTCAGAGCAGGAGTACAAAAATATGGGATGTTGCTTTATTGCTCTGGAGGAGGGGGTTATTGTTCATCACCCACATGCTTTAGAAAAAAATACCCTAAAAGAATTACAGAAAAGGGGAGTACAGATGGTGTTCTTTCAACCTGAGGCCATACTTGCCGGGGGAGGAAGTTTGAGAAGTCATACTCTGAGACTGCTAAGAGGAAACGAATGTTAAACTAACTAACGGGGGATGGCTTATGCAGGTTCCAGCAGAAATATCTTACAGAGATGTAGAAAAGACCGAAGCAATTGATACCTTAGTGCGTCAAAAAATCGATAAACTCGACCGTATATGTGACCATATTACAAGTTGCAGAGTAATGATCGAGAAGAGCCAAAAACACCAGCGCTCGGGGCAACCCTACAAGGTCAGGGTTGATCTTAAAATCCCGCCCGGGCATGAGTTGGCCATAAGCAGAGATCCTGTTAAAGGGAGTATGCACCAGGACCTCTCTTCTGAGATCAGGTGGGCTTTTGATGCTGCGGAGAGGCGGTTAAAGGAGCTTATGGAAAAACAGCGAAGGGATGTAAAAAAACATCCATTCCAGGAGATGCAGGGGGTGATAGAGAAGATTTTCAAGGGCGAAGGCACAGGCTTTATCAGAACTATTGATGGAAGAGAGGTCTATTTTCATCAAAACAGTGTGGTAAACGAAAAATTTGAGGACCTAAAAGAGGGAGCAGGGGTAAGATTTGTAGAAAGTATGGGTGAGAAAGGTCCCCAGGCTTCTACAGTCATGATTGTTGAAGGACATAGAAGCTTATAGCCCTATCCCTTCTTTTTGATTGTATCCCTTTGCTCCGTGGTTTATTCAGGGCAAAGGGATTATATCTTTTTACAGAACCATCTTTATAGCTTTGTGTTCCCCCAGGGATCTAAAATAACGATCCCGCTCATGCTCATTAAAAACAACCAGCTCAACATTATAACTGACATACTTACCTTTATTACTCCTGTTGGATTCTTTGAAACTATACGATTCTGGTTGAATTACGCTATCCACTGCTTGTTTCATTGTTTGGGGATCGGTACCTATAATTGTGTATGTCCATTTTGCGGGGTAATTAATCTCTGCTTTTTTGTTGTTAATCATTGGTAGTCCTTCGTAGAAAAAAAATAGTACCTCAGTAACGTTGGTAACTGTTTACGGGGTATTACTCAAAATATTTTTACCGCAAACCGATTTTATTGATCTCTATGGACACTTTTAACTATCTTGTTTTTAGTTTAATTTTCCATCTTCTCTGGTAATAAAATAGTAATTAAACATGAAGAATTTAACCCCGATTCTAATCCTTCTTGCATTTTTCCTCTGTTGTGACAGCCAGGTACCGGCAGGGTTTAAAGGAGCATCGGTATACAGAACTGCTAATTTTAGAATTCATTTTCATGAAGCTACCTATAATTCACAAGAGATCCAAACGATTGCCCAAAAGAAGGAACGGTTGCTCCAACGTATTACAAATATCCTTCAGGTAGACTTTAATAAAGTCATTGAAACGTACCTCCATTCTACAGGGTATGTCTCCTACGCATACTCCGACCGACCAGAGGTCCATGAGACCAGGTATTATGTTGAAGAGGACAATGGGCATGAGATAGCGCATATCGTTGTATTCGATAAACTGGGATATAACAGCTCTCAGTTTATGGTGGAGGGGATAGCGGTTATGCTCGAGTACAATCGTCTCGATCCAATAACTACTTTTCAAAACCTTTTTGCTTTTAACCGCAACTGTTATTATTCAATGGGTCATGGCAATACAATCGGTAGCAGGTTCCTTGATAACACTTTCACTGGGAGTTGGTATGAGTATAAAGAAGCCGGGGCTTTTTTATACTATCTCTCACAGGTCTATGGGATTGAAGCTGTAAAAGAGTTATATAAAGCAGGTGTGGGTGTTTCAAAATCTAATTTCAGAGAGACCACAGAAATGGTTTTTGTGGAGATATTCGACATTTCCTTTAAAGAAGCTGAAACGTATTTTGTACATACTTATCTGCATACTGTTATTGGTCACTTGAACCACTGCTTATACGATTAATAAAAACCTGAGAGCTGCAGAAGATATGAAGCATATAATCTATTCTTTACCGATATTTCTGTTATTTTGTTTTTGTTCCGATCATCAGATTACATTTCCGGAAACTCCGTTGAAATCTGAAATCACAGGGTACGTCGAACCTGTGGGTAAGAGGGTAACAATTTTCCTGGAAGATGCTATGCCGATAGATTCTGTGCAAAGCGATAGCGTTACCGGCTACTTTAAATTCAGGGATGTTCCACACGGCACCTACAGGCTCAGAGCCCGGTATGAAGAGTATCCTTCAGTCACCCGATTTTTATCCGTTTACGGCCATACTTCAACGGGAACCATACGGTTAGGTCCCTATCCATCTTATTTTAGGCGCTCTATTCCATCTGACAGCTCCATAATCGACAAACGGTTTTTCCTAAACAACATCTACCCTGATACAACTCTGAACTTTACTATACAATTTACCGAAAAGATGGATACACTGAGTTTAGGTAATGCAATAACTGTTACTCCCCAGATCCACTATTCAACTCAGTTCTGGAAAGATGAGTTGGTTTTGACATTTAGTGCACGGGATATTTTTGGTCATCCGGAGATAAAGGTTACTATAGATGAATCTGCCAGAGATGGAAAATTGCAGAAATCCGGTTACAATCTTCATCTTTTCCTTTTTCCCGACACTTCATATTATGAAGAGATGATTAGCCATGAAATTTTTAGTTCGCTTTTTTCCACCTTTCCTCAGACTATTCGAAAACACCCTTTGGAAACACTGAACTTTCATTTCAGAAACCGCATGGACAGAGCTTCTGTAGAGAATGCTTTTGACATGGATATCGAGTCAGAGAAAACTTTTTCCTGGTCAATAAACAGTAGAAATGAACACGTCTTTTCCGTTCGATTTGCACCGATACTTCACTATGATACCACTTATGAAGTTACTTTTAATGAAGGTTACAGATCTTTGGATGGTACAAAAACAGGTGAAAATGTTAGCGCTACAGTTAGAACCGAGAGAATGATAATTGATCCACCTACAAATCCAGGTGAACCGCAAAATCAGGTGGTAAAGCTGGATGAAGTTATAGTGCTTAGTTGTAATTTTCAACCGGATCCTCTCAGCGTAGTTAATGCCTTATCAGTGGAGCCTTCGCTGAACTATCTGAAGGTAATTGTGAGCGATAAAGTCATCGAATTGTTTCACTCCGGATTTGAACCTCAGACTGAGTATGTTATATCGTTAGATACTAGTGTAAGATCTGTGGAAACGGCTCACCAGAGCACAAAGAGCTTTAGTTATCATTTCAGAACAGGTGTAGAAAAGCATAAATTACCGCAAAAGAGTGCCGCTATCGTTACTGTCCCGGCCGATACAACAGATTATCTTTCTTCCGGTCAACCGATGAGGTTATTATTTCCTGGCTCTGTACATAGGGCAAATGTAGAATCAGGTATTTCAGTTTATCCTGCGCTAAATTATATAACATCCTGGCGCGATACTCTTTTTACTGAAAATGATGCAACTAAACGCATGAGAAGCATATTGGAAATTAATCCTGTTCAGCCGCTTAAGACCAATTCATTATACAGAATAGAATTAAATAGTGATAATTTGGGTAAGGGTTGGATACAAAATGAAACTGTTGAGTTTTTTTTCAGAACACCATTGTTAAGACCGGTAGTATATACACCTTTTGATGGTTCGGTGAATGTAGCGCCAAACAGGAATATAACGGTACAATTTAATGCACCGATAGATACAAGCAGTGTACTATCTTTATTTAGTATAGATCCACCGCTTGAGTCTTTGCATATCGATTCCTATTCAAAAGATGAATTTATGGTTACGTTGGGCCACAATGGTTTTGAGGAGCTAACAGAGTATACGGTAAGCATTGAAAATACATTTACCGATATTTACGGTGTAGAAATGGACAGAGGTTTTCAGTGGAAATTCATTACGAGTGAATACTAATGCATACATTTACACTGGTTATTTTACTGTTCCTTTGTTCAAAAATCTATGCTTATGAATTTCTACTCCTGAACCCACAGAATGAGCAAAGCTATTCCTTTTACCAAAACAATAATGAACTGTTTAACCATTTATCGATTCCGCGCGTTAAATTTGGAACTATCCCTGTTACTATGGATTACATCGGGTTAATTGAGAGAAGTTTTAATAACTCTCATTACAGTGTTCCTTTGAAGGTTGTTCTATCAACTCAAACTACAAACAATAGATTTGGAATCAGCATAGGATATAAACGGGAAAACAGAGAGAATGTTCAACATGGACATAGAAGCCAGAGCGTCTTCCCGCCATCACCCGGGGGGAGAAGGAGAGAAGATTCAACACTTTTTTCTGCTCACAAGTTTTCGGAAAATGTAGCTAAACTTGGTTTTGAGTTATGTAATTTTAAAGAGACAAATAGATATATTGCTATTGCTTCTGATCTTTGGTGGGGGAGAAGAGAGGGATTTAAATATGATGAATCAAGAGTGGTTCAAAAGGTTTCTAACGATACTTACGATTCACACACACTAAATATTACCACCTTTAATGGGCATCAAACTGGTGGCTTTAGAACTAAGCTGGGAATCTTCAGGCATACTCATATTCCTACTATATATAGCACAATAATTTCATCACTGCAATGGTCTTTTGACAGGTGGCTTCCTCAATATATAGAAAACGTAAGATATCAAATTGAAAATAATTATACTTATACTCAAAATTATGGTAGTGTAAAACAGTTTAGTGGATATAACAAAACGGATTTTAAAGTGAATATTGGCTCAGGGTGGAAGTCACTTAACAGTAATATCGATAGTTATATGAGTAGTATTGGTGGTAGCAATTTTAGTCCTTCGATTACATTTGAAGGAGCGATGTTTGAAGGAAAGTATCAGGTTAAAAATGAAAAACGTACAACTGTAAATAGGTGGGATACTATCTGGGGTTTAACGGAAGGAAGTAAAAAAACACGTCAGGTTGATTGTGGCTTGTGGACCAGTTTAAGATTTAATATGCTAAAAAATATATATGTTACTATTAAATCAGAGCTGAGAGGGGAAATAGTACTTTCTCCTCTTAATTCAACACAAATTCGCAATGAAAATGTAGTAACCACAGGGTTTGTGAATACATTAAATGATCGCTTGCTTTATCATCTGGCTCTCACCCTACCTCCTCTTACCACTATCATTGATAAAGGTACTATCCAGGTGCCTTTGAATGAATGGAAAGTTTTTTTACAACTATCCTTTATCGCTGATAAGGGATAGCAAACAGTTAGAAAACCAGCTTGAGCAGTGTTTTTTTTGATCGGATTTGAGACACAAACTTAATTCTGGTTATTTTATGTTTTTCTGGCCATATTGCCTGACAGGTAACTATTTTGATTATAAGCTTCACGATACTGCAAAGTTCCAAAATCAAAAAAGGTGAGTAATGTGGTTCAGAGTGAACGGGTTACCAATCTCAATGCTAATCCTCTCACAAAAGGAAAATATGTACTCTACTGGATGCAGCAGTCTCAACGGGTAGACTACAATCATGCCCTTGAATTTGCCGCAGAGATGGCCAATAAAAGTAATGTTGCACTGGTTGTGTTTTTTGCTATTACCCCTTCTTTTCCTGAAGCTAATTTAAGGCATTATTATTTTATGCTTTCTGGGATTGCCGAAATCTACAGAGCTCTACAGGCGCGTGGAATCCAATTTGTTGTAAGGATTGGTGATCCAATCGCTGGTGTAGTAGCGATGGCAAAAGAGAGCGTGATGCTTGTAACGGACTGCGGATATACATCCATTCAGCGTTCATGGCGCAGAGATGTAGCTAAAAGAATTGACCGCACGATGATACAGGTTGAAAGCGATGTAGTTGTTCCCGTGACTACTGCATCAGAAAAAGAGGAGGTAGGGGCAAGGACAATACGATCAAAAATCAACAGGCACCTTCATGATTTTTTAACTCCTCTAAAAACGGTAATGGTATCCAGAGACTCTTTAAATTTCAAATTCGATACGGTTAATGTTGAAGACATATCGGGGATAATAAAAAGGATAAAACCTGATGAATCGGTTACGGAGGTAAAATGGATACGGGGCGGTTCTGCCCAGGCGCATAGAACACTTGAATTTTTTCTGGAAAAGAGGTTGTCCGGGTTTGCAAAAGAGCGAAACGATCCTTCCAAAAATCATCTTTCGAATCTAAGTCCCTATCTCCACTTTGGACAGATATCACCAGTATATGTTGCAATTGAGGTTGCAAAGAGAAAATCACCTGACAGTGATGCTTTTATAGAGGAGATGGTGATTCGCAGAGAGCTTAGTTGCAATTTTACCTATTACAATAAAAGGTATGATCGGTTTGACAGCATTCCTGAGTGGGCTAAAAACTCACTTTCCAAACACGATAAAGATAAAAGACCGCAAAGCTACAGTTTAAAAACGTTAGAAGAGGCAAAGACCCACGATCCATACTGGAATGCAGCACAGCTGGAGATGGTTTATTTGGGAAAGATGCATGGATATATGAGAATGTATTGGGGTAAAAAAATAATCGAATGGACCAATAATCCTCAGCTTGCATTTAAAAGAGCACTGTATCTGAATAATAAATATTCCTTAGATGGAAGAGATCCCAATAGTTTTACAGGAATAGCGTGGTGTTTTGGTAAACATGACCGTGCCTGGGCCCAGAGAGCCGTTTTCGGAAAAGTGCGGTATATGAATGATAATGGTCTTAAGAGAAAATTTGATATGGACCAGTATATAAAACTTGTTGATAAAAGAATCGGGGAGGAAAAAGCTGGTTAATGAATGTGTTTTGGCGCCTAAAGGAAAGTAAGCATCTCCAGAGAGATGCTTACATAAACACACTTATTTAACGATGTTAAACTGCTGTTTTACTACCTTATTGTTATCTGAAAGCACAGCGATATATCTGCCATTTACGATGTTTTGGTTCTGAGGGCTCCACACTGCTCTACCGGAATTGATAGAAAAAGTATTGCTGATGAGATTACCTCTAAGATCGTAAATTGAAAGTGATGTGTTTTCTGAAACAGGTCCGTTATAGGTTAAAACAGAGTTTGCAAAAGAAAAGGAAGAATTTGATGCGGCGTTTCTTACAACTCTCTGAGCGCTGGTTGTTTCAAAGTCAAAATCACTGTAAGTCATTCCTTCAAACACTATTTCATCGATAAAAAGCTCAGCGTCTTCGGACTGAAATGAGATCTTATTAACATGTGTTCTTCCGCTGCTCCAGGTCATGTCAGGATCCCCAGCAGTTTCAGACCATAGCGCAGCTTCAAGCATATCAGAAGTGACTTCAATTGTTGCCCATTCATCGCTTAGGGTGATATCGTAACCGTAGTATCCCCAATCGCCGATATCATTAACATCTTTGGTTTCCATTCTAAGGCGTACGGTTCCGCTTCCCTTCACTCTGAGATTAACGGAGGTGAGGTTAGTAAAATCAAAATACTGTGTACCTTCACCGACCAGATTGGTACCTATGCCTGCAAAAGGATGGTCGTTATCGCTTTCAGAAACATCAAAAACGACGTGCAAGTGGTTTTCATCTTCATTAATCATGCTTTCGGTGGTAGTTTCTGTGACCACATCCCCCAAGCTATTTCTTATAACAGCCCCGTCGCCGTCTTCATAGGTATACCAATACCCTTCACCTTCAAAGGACGCTGACTCGGTGACTAAACCATAGATCGCCCCGACATAGTTTTGGTGTAAAGCATCACCATACAAAGGCTCAAAGCTATCAAGAACGGCCGTATCGTCGAGGTTGTAACTTTGAGCATTTGCGAAGGCAAACAGAGAAAGTAGAGAAAGTGTAAGAGATTTTCTGAAAATGGACATATACCCTCCAACTTATGTTGTTAATACTAAGTACACAAAAAGTATACAATGAACGGGTAATTTTTTCCAGTGCATTTAAGCTATAAACAGCTTACTCAATGGACTATCCTTATAATCTTTTTTTATTTAACCTGAATTAGATGGCCTTCAAATCGGTATATTGTTTGCACTCTAGCTTATAAGCAAAGTTAAAAGGGGGGCGGAGATGATGGTAAGATTTTATCTCTTGATTGCATGGTGCTCTTTGGTGTTTCAGTCTGTATTACTGGCGCAAATGCCTCCAGAGCAGTTAAACGACACGGTAAATGGAGCAACAGATGGGGTAAATGGTGTAACTCCCGGTTATGGAGCCGGGTGGTGGATGTGGACAGTTATTTTACTGATAATTGTAGCATTTATTGTGTGGTGGGCGGTACGTGCAGGGGGATCAGCGAACAGGCCAGGTGGCCCTTCATCCCGTTCACGATCGGTAGGGCCGGGAGGAAGAGGAAGTACCTGAAAGAGCAGTTTGCCAACAATTAGGCGTTTAGTTTTTGTGCTGCTCTTTTAGCAGAGGCGCGTGAAAGTCTGTCATTTATGGCCATCCCCAAGCCCGTGGATGGAATGGGCAGTGCATAGATTATATCGAGCCCAAGAGAGTCGAGCCTCCTCATAGCCGCAAAAAGATTACACGCAGCTTCTCTGAGATCTCCTTTAGAAGAGAGTATCTCAGTGGATACAACATTTGAAGGGACTTTTTCTCTATCGATCGGGGTAAATGAGAGTAGTCCACTTTTTTGCTCTTTTGAAATTTCCTCTGTGCTGGTACAGAGTAGCAAGGGAGTAACAGGGGAGTAATGTTGCTCACATCTTCCTGGTGATAAACTTGAAAGTTTTTCCTTTTGAGGTACGATTAGTGGTCCAATAATCTTTTCAATCTCCTCTTTTTCCAGCCCACCCGGTCTTAACAGCATTGGTGTATTGGTGGTAAAAGATACTATCGTCGACTCTATCCCAACGCTGCAGGGACCACCATCAATGATTGTTTCTATATTCTTTCCAAGCTGCTCCTTCACATGAACTGCCCGGGTTGGGCTGATACGTCCAAAAGTATTTGCACTTGGGGCGGCAATCGGACAGCAAGCTTTTTTTATAAGTCCAAGTGCGATATCATTGGCGGGCATACGTACAGCAGTGCTGGGCAGACCAGCGGTTACAATATCTGGCACAACCGGCAACTTTGGAAGTACAATAGTTAAGGGACCGGGCCAGAAAGTTTCGGTAAGCTCCCGGGCTTTAGAAGGTACGTGAGAGGCTATTTTTTCCAACCATTTGGTATCATCTATGTGCAGTATCAAGGGATCAAAATGGGGACGTTTTTTAACCTCAAAAATCCGGGCTACAGCGTTTTTATCAAAACCACAGGCACCAAGGCCATAAACTGTTTCGGTAGGAAAGGCAACCAGTCCTCCCTGTTTAAGAATTTTTGCAGCTCTAATGATTTCATCTGTCATTTCTTATAAATCTCCGGTTTGGACCTGGGCAGTTTAGAAAACTTTTCCAACTGTATTCCCTGTTTAAGCAGCGATAAAGATAAATAACGATTACTCTGGCGGCAATGATAGAGTAATATACGTTCCTTGGGTAAAAGAAATTTGTTGTATTTTACTATTTAGGTAGATATTGAGCCACTGTGCTCCTATTATATTTAGTATCGCAAATAACTATCACTTACATTTTGGGCCTGGTGGATAGATGTCAAATACACTGTATCCTGATCGCAAAAATCTCGAAAAGCATTACAAAAAGATGTTTCCAACCTATTCCTCTGTGCTTGAGGATTTTCAAAGAAACATCAAGGATAATTTAAAGGAGTTGGATGTTCATCTTACGGTTAAATACCGGGTGAAGGCTTTTGAGAGTTATTATAAAAAATTACTCAGCAGAATGGTTGATGAGAAGCGTACAGGAGAACTCATTCCTATTCAGGATATAATCGGAATCAGGATAGTATGCCCGTTTTTAGAAAATCTACAGGAGATTGTAGATGTGTTGAATAACCGCTACACACTTGAAGAGGTGGAACGAAAGGGGGCACAACACACATTTAAGGAGTTTGGCTATAATTCGATTCACCTGCTTATTCAGATACCGGCTCATATCACAGAACGGTATCCACAGCTTGAGAGCGGGATTTGTGAAATTCAGATTCGTACCTTTCTTCAGGATGCCTGGGCGGAGGTTGAGCATGAACTGATATACAAAGCACATATTACTCCACTGGATGAGCCTTTAAGGAGAAAACTGGCTGCACTTAACGCTAATCTGACACTTTCGGATATCATTTTTCAGGAAATACGTGACTACCAGCGCCAGCTTCATACAGAACTTGAGAAACGCAGGTATTCATTTTTGTGTCAACTGGAGGGACAGAAGCCCGGACTTGCACCGTTGGTTCAAAAAGAGTGCAAGGAAAAGGAGTTAAAAGCAGAACCAGTATTATCGGGAAATAAAGATCAACTTTTGCTTGAAGCACTTTTTGCGCATAACAGAAAAGATTTTGCTTCTGCCATAGCTATTTATTCCAGAATACTTGATCACCAAATCGACCCTCCACTTAAGGCTATCGTTTTGGTTCATCGTGGTATGGCATATTTTTCAGAATCGAAATACACCAGCGCATTAAACGATTTTCGTGCTGCTACCAAGTGTGAGCCCACAAACAGTCGTGCCTTTTATCACCTTGGGATTGCAAACAGAATACAGAATAAGAACGCCGAGGCCATAGATTCTTTAAAAACGAGTATCGACCTGAATCCTTACGATTTTAGAGCTCTTCTGGCTTTGGCTATGACTTATTATGAGGTTGGGGACTATGTTGCTGCTCTTGAGCATTGTGATAAAGCACTTAGAATAGATCCTCAATCAAAACAAGGGAATGATTTTAAATCACTTGTGATCTCTAAAATGAACATGTAGACTGCTTGGAAAAGCTCATACTGAAGTAAAGGCTGACCAGGAGTAGTCAGCCTATTTAGCTTTTATTGGACAGATTTTGACCTTTTAATTGCGCAGAACTCACCACACATACTACACAGAGCCTCATCGTTTGAGGGGAGGCTTTTTCTGTAGGCTTGTGCTTTATCCGGATCAACACACAGAGAGAGCATCTTATCCCAGTTGAGGTCAATTTTAGCTCTGGAAATTTCATGATCCCACTTTATTGCCTTGGGATGTCCTCTTGAAATGTCGGCTGCGTGAGCTGCAATTCTTGAAGCAATCACGCCATCTCTCACATCATCGATTGAAGGAAGGCGAAGGTGTTCTGCGGGGGTTACATAGCAGAGAAAGTCTGCACCGGCCATACCCGCAACAGCGCCTCCTATTGCGGCTGTGATGTGGTCATATCCTGGTGAGATATCTGTGACCAATGGACCCAGTACGTAAAACGGGGCGTTATTGCATAACGTTTTTTGGATCTCAATGTTAGCTTTTACCTGATGCAGCGGAACATGTCCCGGCCCTTCAACAAACACTCCCACATTTTTGTTTCTGGCTTTTTTAACCAAATCTCCAAGAATGATCAGCTCTTCTATTTGAACTCTGTCGGTGGCGTCATAGAGTGCCCCGGGTCTGAAACCATCACCAAGGCTCACTGCAACATCATACTGAGCACATATATCCAGCAGTCGGTCATACTGTTCATAGAGAGGATTTTCCTTTTTATTGTGATGAATCCACTCCATAATGATTGTACCACCACGACTGGTGGCACCGGCAAGACGTTTGACCTCTTTGAATCGTTCTACCGACTGGCGTGTGACACCACAGTGCAGGGTTAAGAAATCCACACCTTGTTTACAGTGGTTTTCTATGACTTCAAACATGTCGTCTGCACTAAGATCGAGAATCGATTTTTCGTTTTGCCTTGCAATAACTGCCATTTCATAGAGTGGTACAGTTCCGATTGCGACCGGACACTGTTCTATGAGAGCTTTTCGAATAGCAGCCAGATCTCCGGCCGTAGAGAGGTCCATTATAGCATCCGCACCATGTTTAACAGATACTCTCATCTTCTCAAGTTCTTCTTCTATATCGCTTAGCGAGGAGGAGGTGCCGATATTGGCATTTATTTTGATACGAGTTTTAGTACCGAGGGTTAGTGGTTCTACTGTTCTTAGATTATTTCTAACTATTACTATTGAGCCATCGGCTACATGTTGTCGCAGTTGCTCAGGGTCTAACCCTTCTTTTTGTGCGGCAAATTTAATTTCGTCTGTAATAATTCCGGCTTTGGCCTGTTCAACCCTAGTCATAATTAATTGAAGGCTCCAATTTTTGTTGGGAATGAAAAAGTACAGTTTGGGAAAACTCTGAAGAGTCTGTAGAAGCTGTACTACTAAAAATGTACCACTAAAAATAGTAAGCGCACTAAGGAATAAATAAAAAAAGAGACCTTTTTTCAGACATGTATACTCATTTTAAGGCTTTAGGGGGTGATAAAAGAGCAAAAATTTGAATCCGGTACATAAAATGATCTATATTGAATGCTTCCTTTGTGGATCAGAGGGAAATTATTGAAAGTTTAATTGTTTAATACACCATAAATCATTGAAATAAAAGCCACACTTATGCTAAAATTATGAAGAGGTACCTGCAGATAATAAGCTGGTATTTTTTAGGAGGAACGAATGAACACGCTAACGAAAAAACAGCTCGAATACTTCAGAGATAAACTTCTTGCCGAACGGCAAAAGGTACTCGAAGAGATGGATGAACTCCAGCAGAGTAACTTAAAACAGTCTATATCGGATGCTTCCGGTGAAAACTCCCGTTACAGTTACCATTTAGGTGATGTGGCTTCTATATCCTATGGCAGAGAGTTTTCAATGGGTTTGGCAGAGCGCCAACAAAAATATCTTGAGCAGATCGATGATGCTATTCAGAGAATCGATGAAGGGACTTACGGTGTATGCAAAGTTACAGGGGAACTTATTGCCATTGAGCGGCTGGAGGAAGTACCTGTTGCTAAGTATTCGGTTAAAGGCAAAGAGATTATGGAGCGTAGAAAACGCCAGGGACTTTAGTTTTTTATCCTGCCCATCTGTTTTAATCAACCGCAAACAGAGTATATTTCATTATTAGAATATCACTAGGGGTGCAGAGAAAGTTATTTCTTCGCACTCCCTTGTTTTTTCTTATACTTAGTACTCAGTATCTCCCAATCCTGTTTGGAGCAACTATCAGTCAGGATTTTATGAAAAAAGCATTACCTTTATTATTCCTGATTTTTAGCTTTGGTTTCATTACTAACACTGCAGCTGACACGCTTTTTTTATCGTCTGATGGCTCTATTTCCAATTTAGATCGAACAGCTCCTCTAAAGCGCACTCTAAGAGCTGCAATGAGAAGTAGCTCTCAGCTGCAGTATACTATAACAGGGGTTATGGATTCACTTGGGTATCTGGATCACCGCCTATGGTCCAGAGCACCTGATACACTTGCTCTGTTACCTGGCAGGCGGTATGAAATTGAAACAATCGAAATTTCAAGCAACAGTGATATCAATTCCGACCAATACATTCCTTCTCTGCCAAGACCTTTTGATTGGGGAGAAGTGACAGCGCTATCATCAAAGATTACCAGAAAAATGGCTCAATCGGGGTATCCCTATTCGAGAGTTGTGGCATCGTTTCAAAAGTGCAGTGATGATGAAAACTCTGGTGTGTGCGTGCTGCTTGAAGTTGATTCTGATCATAAAACGAGGTTTTGGGCTCCTTTAATCTACGGAGAAACTAAAAATCCGGATCTCTATAGTCGTGAAATTCGGATAAAAGAGGGTGAAGTGTTTGATATAAGGAGAATTGAAGATGCACTTGGAAGGCTTGAGATGCGTCCCTATGTTTTAAGCGCAACCATTGAGCCACCTTTAATCATAGAGAGTGGTGA
Organism: Chitinispirillales bacterium ANBcel5; assembly: GCA_029688955.1. Lineage (NCBI taxonomy): Bacteria > Pseudomonadati > Fibrobacterota > Chitinispirillia > Chitinispirillales > Chitinispirillaceae > Cellulosispirillum > Cellulosispirillum alkaliphilum. The sequence continues at coordinate 155,407 of JARUKZ010000007.1, forward strand.
AGAATTCGACGATAGTTTAAAAAAAGTTGTAGTTCCATTTATCATACATGAGCGTTCCGGGATGGATCTTGAGGGTGCACTTGGTTTTCAATCCGGATCCTCTTCAAGTCTTAGAGGAAGTTTCAATCTTTCTTTAATTAATGTTTTCAATCAGGGAGAAGTTGCTGATATTCATTACTCCGGGAACAGAGTGCTTCAGGATTTCAATGCTGCAATCAGAAAACCTTGGGTTTTTGGATTACCGTTAAATGCCGGGCTAAAGCTTGGGATAGAGATTGAAGAGGCGGGGTATGGTTTTATGTCTGGTGAGATTAATTTTGATGCTGATGTGGGATCAAGGATTTTAACCGGAGTGGCATTTCATGGTTCAGAAACGGTGCATGATACCTCAGGGAGGTGGACCTTTTTTGGTACAGATCTTTTCTTAAAGCGTACTGCGCATAACTACAGACGCGGTGTACAGACTGGAGGGTTTTCTGTAAAAACGGGAACAGGTTTTGCTAAAAGAGAAAAGCTTTATACCAGGAGTCGGGTAGAATTAAATGCAGCGCTACAGGTTCCGTTGTTTGATAGACAAGCTATAATTCTCAGGCTTAATTCGAAAAATTTGATTACCAATGAAGAGACCCTGGCACCAGCAGAAATGTATCGAGTGGGTGGACATCAGTCCATTAGAGGGTATTCGGATAATGAATTTGCTTTCAAAAATGTAATGTACGGACAGCTTGAATACCTCTATTACTTTAATGACCGGGCTTCAGTATTTATTTTTCTGGATGCTGGAGCAGGCTTGGATAATGATGCTTCATTTGATTTCTCCAAACGACGTGTCATGATGGGGTATGGTGCAGGGGTGCGTTTCCCTGCAAGGGGAGGAATGGTTTCGGTTGAGTGGGCAAGAAACTATAAAGAGAGCCACAGGGGAGGAAGAGTGCACGTTGGGGTAAAAAACCGCTTTTAATAAAGAAAAGGTATATGAACTATACAACTTTGAAGGTAATCTGTTTTTTAGTAATTATTCCCTGTTTAGGTTATTCTGCTGAAAATAATCTCTGTTCAATACCTGAAGGGCAATGGTCATCTCTGCCTAACTCACAAAAAGCAGAGCACCTGAACCGTTTCTCTTCAGAGACTGATAAACAGTGTTTTTTAATTTATACCAAAAGGTTTTTATCTACAGGCAGAAGAGTTGATAATCAAGAGTATCTTGATCAACTTACGGCTTTCACCTCCAGGGCAGGGATCTCTTCGTCTTTTATCGCCTCATTATATGGTATAAAAATCCTGAGAGAAAATAAGCCTCTTTGGAACCAAATTGTTAAAAAGTGGAAAGATGAGAATCATCCGTACTATCTGGCTCTTTCTGGTGAAGTTGAACGGGGAAGATTTGCACTTGCCGACACTCTTTATGCCATTTTGGATGGCTATAAAGAGCTTAATGCCCAGGACATACTTAGATGGGCAAGGGTAAATGCGGTTATGGCACGATATGATAAATCTACACACCTATACTGTACGGTAATTGGCCTACAAAGCAGAATGTCTCATATTGTTTTAAATCAAATGCGTCAGTTCCTTAGGGAGGCCGATGATGTAGGTGCAGTGAGCAGTTCTTTGGAACAATTCAAAGCATGTGCCTTGAATCAGGAAAAAGCAGACACTGTTCTTATTTTAAACTGGCTTGCAGATGTGTATTCAGAAAATCAACTATTTGAAAAGGAACTTGATGTAGTAAAAATGCTTGAGTCCCTAAATGTTCCTGTTGGCAGGCGGCTTACAATGTCTGCAAGAGAACATTTTTCACAAAAAAGATACAGAAAAGCAGTACCATTTGCTCTAAAAGCCTATAAAACCCTTCAGCCAGGAGATTTGCATACAGAAGCAGCTACTATTCTTTATCACTCATATCAAAAGCTATCAGTTGCTGACTCTGCGCTGTTGTGGCTCAAGCGGTTAGACATTTCCCAAAAGAACAATAAAAATGCAGCTATATATCTTTATCAACAAACAGGGCACCTCGACTCAGCGTTAACTTTGCTTGAAACCTTTGAAGAATCGATAGTTAAAGATACTTTATTAGTGAGGCACTATCTCTTTTCCGATGATATGAAGCGTGCTATTGAAATGGCAAACAGTTCTTCTGTTAATTGGGTTCGTAATCGCAGAGATGCCTCATTGTGGCGGGCGCGGACATATCTGTTTGCCTTAAAAATCGATAAAGCGGCAGATGAATATGAATCGGTTCGTTTTTCTGCTTCCTGGCCATACATGGATGAGGTGTTGGGCTCCAGGTTTATACTAAAAAGATATAATCATCTGCCTGATTTTTTGCATTTTTGGGCGCAGATTAGGTATAATCTATTCTTAGGTAAAATAGATGAAGCAGAAAAAATGCTAAAAAAAGCAAATTTCAATATGCAGCAAAAGCAGATTCTTTTGCTGCTAGTAGCACGTGAATACATAAATAAGGAAAACTACCTTAAGGCTCTTAAAAGTATGGAAATGTGGAAAAACCAAAATCCATCTCCGGAATACCTTTATTATAGAGCATATACATTGTATAATATCGGAAATAGTGCAGATGCTGCAGAGCTGTTACAGAAGATCTTATTGGAGTATCCAATGGATGTCCATGCTCAAAAGGCCCGGTCACTGCTTTCAGATATACGTATTTCAAGGTAAGAGGTTACTTATACTCAGGAGGTTTATTAAATGAGTATTCGTTGGATTAGAAATATTCTTATAGATGGTCAAAAAAGCACGATTGAAATACAGATTGGTGCAAAAAGTATAGGAGATAAGTGTTACACCAGAATCAATGATGAACCAGAGGAATGGTTTGAAAATATTTATGAAACACGAAACGATATTATAGCTCAAGGTACAGATTATCTAAAAAAACGCCTTGAGGGAAAAAATATAACCTATCCGGATGGACAACCTTATGACTGGCAATAATTCAAAAAAATACTTGGTCGTACATGGCCACTTTTATCAACCACCAAGAGAGAACCCATGGCTTGATATAATCGAAAAGCAGGACTCAGCAGCACCATTTAATGACTGGAATGAACGAATTTACGACCAGTGTTACAGGCCTAATGCATACTCACGACTTCTTGATGGTAATGGGATGATCGCTGATATCCATAATAATTATCAGAATATGAGTTTTAATTTCGGGCCCACGCTTTTTTCATGGCTTGAACGGTATCACTCCAGAACGGTTCAGAGAATATTGGATGCAGATAAGCACAGCCGAATTAAATTCAACGGCCATGGGAATGCCATCGCTCAGGTGTATAATCATATTATTATGCCTTTAGCGTCCAAAAGGGATCAACTGACCCAGATTCGTTGGGCTAAGTATGTATACAGGAGGCGCTTTGGCTCTGATCCTGAAGGGATGTGGCTAGGTGAGACAGCAATCAATATGGAAACTGTTCTGTGTCTTGTAGAAGAGAATATAAAGTTTGTCGTTTTATCGCCAAATCAGGCCGAAAAGTACAGAAGAATCGGTGAAGGTGGATGGACTTTCACATCTCAGCAAGGAATAGATACCAGAATACCATACAGGATTTTTCCACGCGATAGAAATGGTGTTCAGCATGAAAAGTATCTTGATGTTTTCTTTTTTGATGAAGGTTTATCAAAAGAGATTAGTTTTAATGATCTTTTAACCGACTCACGTATATTTGGAAATAGAATAAATTCCTGCTACGATCATCACAATGATGCTAATCAGATAGTTACAATCGCTACTGACGGTGAAACTTTTGGTCATCATAAACCATTTGGTGATATGTGCCTGGCCTATTTTTTCAAAGCTATTGCCCCTGAGCTTGGAATTACGCCGGTAAATTTTGGGTACTATCTTTCAGTCAACCCACCAACTCATGAAGTTACTTTGAAAAACGACAGTGGTGAAGGGACTGCCTGGAGTTGTGCACACGGAGTAGGCAGATGGACAAGGGATTGTGGCTGCAAAACTGGTGGAGAGGATTCCTGGCATCAGGCGTGGAGAAAACCGTTGAGAGAATCCTTTGAATACCTGCAACATGAAATTGACCAGCAATATGAATCCAGGATGTCTGATATTACCAATAAACCCTGGGATCTGCGGGATAAATACATAAGTGTAATGGGGAAAGCATCTGTTTCGAAAATGAGAACCTTTCTCAAAAATAATTGTACAATTGGTGATGAATTAGATGATCAAAGAGTTTTGGAGATCAGAACGCTGCTTGAGGCTCAGAAGTTTATGCTTTTTGCCTTCACTTCATGCGGATGGTTTTTCTCAGATATCAGCGGTATAGAAACAATACAGAATATGGCCTATGCCTGTAGGGCACTACAGCTTGGGATTTGTAAGGATAAGCAAAAGGAAACACTAGAGCGCTTTCTTGAACACCTTGAAAAGGCTCCCAGTAACGTAAATAATGCAAACGGCAGAACTCTTTTTGAGAGGCACATTCTTCCATTTTTTCATCACGAACGTATACTGGCATTCACGGCTGCTATTCAGCAAATTCTTGCAGTAAAAAAGAGCTCTACCTATTCCAATTTTGCTTATACCCTCAAGGCTCGTTCTCTAAAGACACTTAAAGGGGCGAGGGCTGTATATGATGTTGCTCTTATTGATCTGGAAAATCCCACTACCGGGGAAAAAAGTGCCTGGTCAGTTTTAGTCTCTCACCAACATGAAACTGAACTTAGGGGATGGGTAACTCCTGCTGAAAAAAAATTATCAGGAAGTTTGGCTTCTAAACCTGATGCCTGGATGACTCATGAGGATGCTCTTTCTTTCTCTCTTTCCGATCTCTTTTATAGTTCCAGGAGGGAGTTGAACAAATTTCTCCAGAAAAATATGTCTTCAGATACCGATAAGCGTTTCAATGACTGGTTTAAACAAAATGAGAAGCACATTAATTTGCTTTCAAAACTTGGAATCGATCTACCTGAATATGCTGCAGCTCCTCTTGAATATGTATATCAGCAAAAGTGGAACAAATTAATTCTTGGGCTTCAAAAAAGGGGGAGTGAGGACGAGGTGTTTGGTGAGCTCCTTCAAATTTATACTATGATGAACAGGTATTCTCTAGCTTTGGATTTTGAAGAAACTGCAGGAGAACTTCAGGAAATCATTATTAAGGAGCTAATTGATCTCAGTGAAAAACTTACGGTGCAAAAGTGTGAACGATTGAAATATCTTCTTAATATTGTAGATAGATTCAGTATACCAGTAATAAAAAATAAGTTAGAGGATCTATTTTTTCCCATTCTCAGGGATGCTGTCAGCAATTTCTGTAATGATTGTAACATTCAGAATGCTTCGGAAAAACACGGTTCTATATCTAATGGAACACTGGAGCTGGTGGTGAAATTTGCTAGAAGAATGAACTTTTCAACGACAAGCTATAGCAGCTAAGTCTTTGAATAAAAAGGAATTGGTCTATGTCTGTAAAACCTTTCCGGAAATTACCAGTGTTTAAAGTTGCTTTAAATATAGCTCTTAGATATATTTAGTGTGTGAATGAATGTTTGTGATATTACCCTAATTTTAAGGTCTGCTTTATGATTGAAAACAATTTGATTTTCTGGATTGTTCAGGCATTCATTCTATTACTTGGAATTGCTGTTGGACATAGCTTTATACTCCTGAAAATTCGTAAAGAGGAAAACAAAAAACGGGAGCTTGAGCTCGCTTTGCTTAAGAAACGTGCTGAGATTTTAAAGCAGGGGAAAAAAGTAGCAGACGATCTTGAAGAAGTTCTCTACAAGGCAAAGATTCAGCAGGAAATTGATGATATAATCAGAAAAGATGAAAATCACTGAGACCTTTACGCTCGCCCCAGACTATTTCCATTTTTAAGTTACCTTAGGTAAAGGGATGGTTATTATTTTCCTTTGGTTTTACCTTTAGTTTTTGTAGCGGATATGTCGAAGTAGAACACCTCATCACTGCCACTGTCTTGTGTCTGTGGTTGTTGTAAATTTTTTCCTTGCTGTTGTGCAAAAATTTTGGAAGCACTGATATTCATATCAAGATCAAGATCTATTTGGTCATCAGATTTTTCATATACTTGTTTTAAACCTGCTTTAATCTGACGATCAAATTGTCTGGCAAATACTTTTACTCTGTCGATGTTTGTACGATCATCAAAAACTAGAGCCAAAAATGTATCATCATCAACATTAGCTATATAAATGTGCTTGTCTTTGCCTTGATGATACATGGTGCAGAACTCTGTTTCACCCATCAAATTGGCTATGGCGAGAGTTGATGCGCTGTTCCCTGCTACAAGAGCCGCAAGTGAGACTATGTCTACCGAATCAAATTCGCCCTGACTTGTTAACAGTCTTCCATCTTTGTTAATTAAAACTGCCAGCAATAAATTAGCTTTTTGAGTTAATGGTTTTAATACGCTATTTAGCAGTTCTATATCTTCTGGAAATAGTATTATATCCTTCATTAAGGATTTTCCTTAAAAAATTTTGATAATAAACCTTTATGGCCTTTAGTGTTTTTAGGGTTTATGGGTTTCTTAACTGGTTTACGGTGTTTTTCCCGATCTACGGTAGTAAAATAAAAAGAATCTTCCATCTCTTCGGGAGTTGGTGGCTCGGAAGGCCCATGCATGCTTCCAACCTCGAAATTGATCTCATCGTCTGTATTTTGCTGAGCAGCGTTTTGATTGTTGCTACTATTTGCTGGTTGCTGGTAATTTTGCTGCTGTGGAATGCCTTGCATAGGTGCAGAATTACCACTTAGGTCGGGGTTTGCAATATCATTCTGCTGTTGAGGCAGGGTTCCTTTCTCCCGCATTTTACGTTGTTTTTCCTCTATCTCACGTTGATATTTTTCTATCTCCAGATCAAGATCACTTTTATTGCTTAATGGTTCAGGATTTTCATTAATCTCTGCTTCAAATGGATTTGAAAATTCAGGTTCTTCACTTGGAGAGTCTTCCACGTGATGAATCATTGGGGAGAAATCAACAGAATCATAATTAGTATTTGTAGCTTCGTTTTCTTGATTATTTTGTTCATAGGAACCATTATTTTGAGTTAATTCTATATCTACCTCATTTTCCTGGAATCCCGGAATCCGTGGCATTTCATTATCATTATCTCCTGAAAATTGTGTTAATTCTGAATTGCCCGAAATCAAAGAATCATGTTGATTGGAATTGAAATCGTTTTGATAATCATCTTCTGGTTCCGGAGGAGTAGAATAACTTTTCAGTTCTCTCGGTTGTGATGATTGAGGATCGATATTTTGAGTTGATCCTGGATTGGTTGAACCTGGTTCTATTCCTGGCTGTGGCTGATACTGCTGTTGGCCCGGGTCATATTGCTGCTGTCCAGGATAGTACTGCTGCTGTTCAGGATAGTATTGCTGCTGTCCCGGATGGTACTGCTGCTGTCCCGGATGGTACTGCTGCTGTCCCGGATCATACTGCTGCTGTCCAGGATAGTACTGCTGCTGTCCAGGATCATACTGCTGCTGTCCCGGATCATACTGCTGCTGTCCCGGATCATACTGCTGCTGTCCAGGATCATACTGCTGCTGTCCAGGATCATACTGCTGCTGTC